>VBOO01000009.1 GCA_005877505.1 Nitrospirota bacterium | reverse complement strand
CGCTATCACGTTGATGCCCATGACTATCCTGAGACAAATGATGCTCGCGACCGCCAGCCCGGTGAGCACGAACAGCAGCCGCAGCAGATCCGGGATGTAGAGTCCTTTCTTGATGATGAGGTAGTCTTCGAGGAAGAGAACATCCATCGCCTTCAGGAATAAGAAGGCGGTGCCGAGATAGGCGGCGAATTTCGTCCACAGGTAGACCCCTTCCCAGAGGTCGACCCATCCGACCAGTTCGCTGTCATTCAAGATCAACAGGATATAGAGCACGAAGGTGACAACGTAGACCGTGAAGAAGCTGCGCGGGGCCTCCCGGGCCCGCTTCCTGGACATCAGCATGTAAACCCCGAACAGCCCTACCGCAAAGATGAAGGTGACGCCGAGCTTCAAGAGCAGCTCATGAAACAGAGTGATTTCGTGATTAATCACGTGACCTCGAACCTCGTCTGATCGGAATCATAGGGTCCCCAAATATCACAAATTTGTCCGTGTGGGTCCAGTCATTTGACCGTGGCCCACTCTTACCATGGGAGCGCTGAACAGGCTTCTTAGACTACCATATCCTGCGGAAAGATAGGAATTTTCTACCAGCTATGGTATATTTTGCCCTGACCCTAAACGGTTACGCCCTCATAGGTGATTCAATTAGCTCCACACTGCGCGTCCTGATTCTCGACGACTATCCGGACGACCGCGCGCTGGTCATGCGCGAGCTCGGCCTGGAGTACCTCGACCTCTATGTCAGGCAGATCACCGAAGACCGGGCCTTCGCCGACGCGCTCGAGGGCGGCAACTTCGACCTGGTGATCACCGACTCCCGCTTGCGCTGGACCGACGGCTTGTCAGTCCTGCGTGCGGTCAAGGCCCGGCACCCCGACGTCCCGGTCATCATGTTCACCGGCGCTGGGAGCGAAGAACTGGCGGCGGAAGCGATGCAGGCGGGGCTGGACGGCTACATCCGCAAGACGACCCAGTCCGCCGCTCCCTTGCGAACCGCCGTCCGATCGGCCCTGGAACGCGCCGAGGCCCGGCGGCGCGCCGTTCGCCTCGAGACCCGGCTGCACACGCTGCTCAATCGTCTTGGAGTCGGCGTCTTCCAGTTCTCCCGAGACGGGCGCCTGCTGGAGGCGAACGAAACCTTCCTGAGCCTGCTGGGCCTCTCTTCCATTCAGGAGGCCCAGCGCATGGACCTGACGGCGCTGTCAGGCGGCGTCCCTGAGCGCCTCGAAGAGCGTGTCTCCTTCCAGCGGCACGAACTCCGGATGCGCCGGGCCGACGGGACGACGATCCGGGTCTCGGTGATCAAGACCGTGTGGCGGACCCCGACCGGTGACCCTGTCATTGACGGTGTGCTGGAGGAGGTTGCTCAACCGTCTCCCGGGATACCGCAATCGGAACGCCGGCGGTGGCCGCGTGTGGAAGCTCATCTGGAGACGAGCGTACGACCCAAGGAGGAGATGTCATCCGGGATCGCCCCCAACATCAGTCTCGGCGGGGTCTATGTGGTCTTGAACCGCCCGGTTCCCATCGCCGAAAACCAGCCGATTCAATTGGGCCTCGTCACCGAAGTCGGTGTGTTGGAGATCCGCGGAAGAATCCACCGCATTCGCGCGGCCTCGGGCCGCGTGACTGATTTGCCTGAGCGTCTTGGACCAGGCTTTGCCGTCGAGTTCGAACCGCTCGACGAGACAAAGGCGGCCCTCCTTGCATCGCTCCTGGACGGATTGCGCGAGCGAACGACGTCGGTGAAGATCACCGCTCTCCTCATTCCCCAATTGACCTCACGCCTCTTGGTGGAGGCGAGCTCACCCAGCGCGCCGGCACAGACCGGCGAGGGGCCAGGCGGCAGTAAGGAGCCCGGAAGCGCCGTGCTCCCGGAGCGCCGGCTGCTCGCCAGGGTGGATGTGGCGATACCGGTCCAGGTCGAATCGCTCGGAGGACTCCACCAGGCCCGCACGACCGATCTGAGCGTGACCGGCGCCAGCCTCCGGCTGCTCGCCGGACAAACGGCTCTGGGCACGGATCAACACGGTCGGCGCCTTGTGCTGCGCTTGCTGCCGAAGCAGGCCGTGCCTCCGATACCCGCGCTGGCGTCGGGTGAAGTCCCAGACCTCACCCTGCCGGGCGAGATCGTGTGGGACGCGCCCGACGGAATGGAATCCAGAACGCCTCACATCGGCATCCGCTTCCTCCACGACAACGCCAGCGTCCAATGCACGCTCGCCGAACTGGTCGGGATGCTTTTGACGTTCTGCGGCCAGGCTGACGACCGGCCCGACATGGTCCAGATCCTCAGTCGTCGTCTGGAATGTCTCACGGGCGACGGCCGTCGCATCACGGCCTGCCATGACAGCGCCTTGGAATCGTATCCGGGGACCCCGCTCGTCATCATCGCGCCAGGCTATGGCGAGACTAAGACGGACTACGTGACTCTCGCGTACTACCTCGCCGCCAACGGGTTTCACGTCCTGCGCTACGACCACACGAACCATGTCGGCGAGAGCGACGGCGAGATGGCGGAGGCGACGCTGTCAAGCATGAACCAGGACCTCGGCGCCGTCCTTGAGTACGCGAACCGCATGCGGCCGACGAGCCCGGTCGTGGTGATCGCGGCAAACGTGATGGGCCGCATCGCCTTGAAGCGGCTTGCCCAAGACCGCCCGGTCGCTCTGCTGGTCGTGCTGTCCGGTATCATGGACCTGCAAGCAGCCCTGCGGGCTCACCAAGAGGATTCCATTGTGACCTTCCTGCGGAGCGCTGGGCTCGGAACGACGAACCTGCTCGGACTGAACGTCGATGGGGAACGCTTTCTGAGCGATGCGATCAAGGAGAGCTATGCCGACCTGCTCACCACAATCGAGGACGCGAAGCGGCTGCGGACCCCCGTGCTCTTCTTTGCCGCCGTGCGCGACCCCTGGGCGCAACCGGACACCGTGAAGAAGGTGCTGGCCTCCCTGCAAGCGCACGCGGGCCAGCTATACCTGATCCCGGAGGCGCTTCACCGGCTCCAGGACAACCCGCGACAGACCCTGGTCTTGGTTCGCCAGGTGGCTTCCTGCTGCGTGGAACGGTTCTTCCCGGATCGCCCCCGGAAGGGCTTGGCGGACCCTTCTCCGCGGACGATCGCAGCGCAGATCCGGTTGGAACGGGACCGGGCAAGGGCCCGCCACGCGAAAAGAAGACCCGCCCTACAGGAGTTCTGGCAAGCCCACCTGAACCGCACACAGCACCTTGCGAACATCTCCGCCTATTGGCATTTCCTGGAGCAAATCGCGCGCCTCGCCGGCCCTCTCGAGCGGGGAGAACGAGTGTTGGACCCCGGCTGTGGGAACGGCGCTCTGGGCCTGTTCCTACTCACCCAGCAGGCATTCAGACTGCGGGGCGAGCCCGGCCCGAAGCTCCCTCCGCCGCACTACATCGGGCTTGACTTCCTGCCAAGCGCACTCACCTCGGCCCGGATAAACCTCGCGCAGGCGGCTACCGAGATCCGAGAAAAGAGTCCGGAGATTGTCATGGCTCACCAGCTCCTCGCGACGTCACTTCTCACGGCGGATCTCGACTCTCCTCTCCCCATTCGTGACAACCGATTCGATCGGATCGTCTGCAACTTTGTGCTTGGGTATCTTCAGGACCCGCTGTTCACCCTCCGAGAGTTCGTCCGGGTGCTCTCCCCGGGCGGAAAGATGGTGATCACGAGCCTGAAACCCCAGGCCGATCTCTCCCAGATCTACCGGTTGACGGCCCAACAAGCCGAGCCGCCGGAGGCGATCGAAGCCGCCCGACAGATGTTGATCAGTTTCGGCACGATCAAACAGGCCGAGCGAGACGGGATGTTCCACACCCTCACCCGCCAGGAGCTCGCGCTGTTGCTCTTGGCCAGCGGCGCGGTGCAGATCAACATCCACTCCGCCTTCGACGACCAGGCCTATCTAGCCGTCGCCGAGAAGCCTCTCCAATAAGGCCCCGGCCCACCGCCGCACGATAACCCTTCAGATCTATTGCAGATTGGACGGCGCTCGGAGAGAGAGAAATAGCACTCTCAATAAGTAAAAGTTGCAATGGTATTGCTTTTTATGAAAAAAACTCTATCATAGGTGCCTCCTGGGGATGAGCGATGCGATCAAGAACGCGTGAAATTGGGTTGCAATCTTTGAAAAACCCTGGGGCATTCCTAACCTTTTGCTACACATGGGATTTAAGTGCAGCAATATTGTGTGTGCTTCAGCAAAAGCGTTATAATTGCAGCATCTGAGGCAAGGGATGGGAAAGAAAAGGTCAACGCTGGAAGGGGAGGATCAACGCCCGCTTTGTCACGAGAAAGCGGCTGACGACCATAAGGATCAAGGGGCTCCATCCATACGCTTTCAACTCACCCCGCAGGCGCGGACCTATGATCGCGAGCCAATTAAAGTGCCGGTCGTCTTACAGGTGGAAGATAAGGAGGCAACCGGCGAAACCCGCAACTTTAGCCCCGGTGGCGTGTGCGTAATCCTTGAGATTCCATTAAGGGCAGGATCTCCTGTAAGTCTGCAGTGTTCATTCGAGAAGATCTGCTATCTGAACCTATCCGGACAGGTGGCTTTTTGTTTACCAAGCCACGACTCGCAAAATAGACAATTTATCATAGGATTAAAATTCGCAGCCATCAGACAGTGTGAGCGCGATATCCTCGCATCAGTAATCACCGAACTTAAAGAGAATACGCTCGCAGAGGCGAGATCTCTCCTGAGGATGTCTATAGCCAAAGATGCCCTTGCCCTGGAGGCAAGCGAATTCACTCTCCGCATCGCGCGAAAGCTTAGCGACCGGCCTGTTTTGCCGCGTCGCGAGTGTTCATACGCGTCTAAGATTATAGGCTGGGGCTGCTACCTTCCTCTGTCTGAGATATCCAACGACGAGATCACGGCGCGGTTTCTTGCACCTGGTCACAAAGACGTAGGAAAGGTCATCGAATCACTCACTGGGATTAAAAGCCGGCGATACGTCAAAAATGAAAGATTTCCATCTGATCTCGCTACCATTGCTGCTCAAAGTGCGCTTAACAATGCTGAAATGGATGCCAAAGACCTTGACGTCATAATCTTCTTCGGCATTTCGCGTGATTTCCATGAGCCTGCTACGGCTAATGTGGTTCAGGACAACCTTGGAGCCAAGAATGCATACGTCTATGATCTAGCAAATGCGTGTAATGGATTTATCACCGCCATTGACACTCTCGACGCCATGATCGAATCTGGCCGATGCGAAAACGGCCTCGTCGTGAGTGGAGAATTGATCTCGCCCTATATAGATTGGCGGCCGAGCACTCAAGAAGACTTTAGATTGAGTTTGTTCGGCTATACCATCGGAGATGCTGGTGGGGCAGCCGTAATGACAAGGGTTCAGCCTGGAGAAAAAAGGGGCATACAGGCAAGGTGGTTTTGCTCAGCCGGTAGCTACTGGGACCTGGCCGTTGCGGGGGACCTCGCAAGCGCGAACGAAAACGATAAATTCTTTAAATGCCATGGCCGGGAAATTGAGAACATTTCATATGAATACATGTTGACGGGCTTTAACGAAATTATGGATAGGCTTGGCTGGAGTATGTCCGACCTTGATTTAGTCATTCCCCACCAGATACCTGCGTCAATCCTGCATAACACCTATCATAAGGTACTCGGAATTCCCCGAGAGAAACTCTATTGGACTTTTCCTCGTTACGGCAACTTAGCTACGGCAAGCATGCCTGTAGCTATGTGCGAGGCCATTAAGGCCAATCGCGTTAAGTCAGGGGATAAGGTTTTGCTTGCCGGCGGCGCATCGGGTTTCAGCGCCGGGTACATTGCGCTCATTGTATAAGGAGATCGGGAGCCGCACGTCAATCTCACTGTTGATTGCGCGCCTCGGCTCCGCTAGCATTTCTTGCGCAACAGAACGACTCGTTGCGTTATGTTCGGTTGCATCTCAACCACTAATCCTTTCACTCATGGTGTAGAGCCGCCCACTAGGATTGCGTATGCGTTCTCTTCCCATGGCTTCCGTTGTTGCCGTTTCCCCAGCTACAGCCTCCCTTGCCTAACAAGTTCCCCACGCTTTCTACTTACCAGCCGGAACTGTAGACGTACTCGATGAATTTTTATTATTACCATCTGGTTGGTAGTTTGGTTCTCACCGGCCTCACTACTATTGTTCTTGGCCTGTTTGTTCTCGTAAGAAAGAAGAATGACTTTCTCGGCTTAATCTTTTTCCTTTGGTGTTGTTCTATAGCGTGGTGGAGTCTTCTCGAGGTCGTAATTATCACCCGAGACAGTCCGGAGTCTGCGCTTTTCTGGGGCAGAGTCACTCAAGCCGGCGACATATTCCTGCCTACATTTTTCGTGCATTTCGTCTTAACCCTCCTGAAGCGCAAACCTTCCCGCTTCACACTCGGCATACTCTATCTTGTAAGCTCAAGTTTTGCGGTTCTATGCTTTACGCCTCTGGTGATCTCATCAGCTGGACCCAGGCAGACCGTATCTTTCTTTCTCAACCCCGGGCCTTTATACCCCCCGATGTTGGGTTTCTTCCTCTGCTCCGTGCTCTATGGTCAGTTTCAGCTTTTCTCAGCTTACAAAGCAGCGTCCGGGCACAATATGGCCAAGCTCGGCTACCTTTTCTGGAGTTCAGTGGCTGGCTACGTCGGCGGATGCATGAATTTTCTCCTCGTGTATGAAATAGAAATCCCTGTTCTTTACAGTTTTGGGACATACGCAGTTCCTCTCTTTGTGGCCGCCACAAGCCACGCGATCATCCAATATAGGTTGATGGACATCTCGGTCGCCATGGAGAAGGGGCTCAACTACCTGCTGCTCTCGATCATCGTCTTGGTCCCCTTCTACGCCGTTCTCCTGGTGGCCCAGGAAACGTATTTCGCCATGATTAGTTATCCCTTTTCATTAGTCGTCACGCTCTTGTTGGCCCTCATGCTGATCGGAGCGTTCAAAATCAAAGGCGGAGCGCAGGTTGCGATCGCCCGGATCTTTTTCAGGGAACGATACGACACATACGAGACCTTATCGAAATTTTCGAAAGCCCTGGCCTCGATCCTGGACCTGAAAACCCTCGTCGAGGAAATCGTGCGCACACTCGTCACCGTTCTGGGCGTGGAGACCGCAACCCTGTACCTCTTCGATAAGGAACGCCGCGTCTATACGTCCGTGTCCACCTATGGCCCTAGTCCTGAGAGCGGAGACATCGCCCATCTGACCGCCAACGACAAACTCCCCCGCCATCTGGCTGCCTCCCAAACCATCCTGGTCAGGGAAGAGGTGGAACATTTCTCAGGCACCAAGGATATGCGCGCCCTCCTTGACGCGCTTCGGAGAGTCAAAGCCGACTTATGCATTCCCTTCGTCAATAAGAACACCTTGATCGGGTTTTGCATCCTGGGCCCCCGGAGGGAGCGCCAAATGTATGCGGACCAGGACCTCAGCCTGCTGACGATGCTGGCGCAGGCCGCCGCTATCGCCCTGGACAATGCCGTGCTCTACGAGGAATTGAAACGCTCGCGGTCGCTTGTCCGGCGAACGGACCGGCTCCGCTCCCTCGAGACGATTGCGGGGGGCTTCGCCCACGAGGTCCGCAACCCTTTGACGTCCATCAAGACCTTCATCCAGCTCACCCCGGAGCGCAAGGACGACCCGGAATTCATCGGCCACTTTAGCACGGTGGTGGCGGAAGATGTCGCCCGGATCGAGCGGCTGATCCAGGAGATCCTGGACTACGCGCGCTACATGCAGCCACAGTTCCAGGAAGAAGACGTCAATGTGATCCTAGAATCCTGCCTCTACTTTGTGCGGATCAAGGCAGACTCGAAGGAGGTCTGTCTCAAGAAAGACCTGGCCTCCGACTTGCCGGCCGTCTTATTGGATCGCCAGCAGATTAAACAGGTGCTGCTCAATCTGTTCATCAACGCCATCGAAGCCATGGGCGACCACGGCGGCCAGTTGCTCGTGCGCACCCATCGGCTCTCCAAAGCCCCCGGCGACACCTGGGTTCAGATTGAAGTGACCGACACCGGCTGCGGCATCCCCCCGGCGGATCTGGAGCACATCTTCGACCCGTTCTACACCACCAAGCACGAAAGTCAAGAGCGTGAAGGAACCGGCCTGGGCCTGACAATCGTGCACCAGATCGTCCACGAGCACGGCGGACTCATTGAAGTCAAAAGCGAGCCCGGCCGCGGGACGACGTTCCTCGTGAACCTGCCGGCCGTCCCCGCACGGGTGCTGGAAGCCCCGTTGGAAACGCGCGGCGTATGAAGAAACGGGTCTTGGTAGTCGACGACGAGCCGGGGATCCGCACCTCCCTGCAAATGACCCTGGAGCCGGCGTACGAAGTCTTGTGCGCCACAAACGCACAGGAAGGCCTTGCCCGGTTCCGGCAGGAGCTTCCCAACCTGGTGCTTCTGGATGTGGTCCTCCCGGGGACGGACGGGCTCGGACTCTTGAAGTCCATGCATGCGGAGGATCCCACAGTTCCCGTGATCATGCTGACCGCCGTCAAGACGGTCAAGACCGCCGTGGAGGCCATGAAGATCGGCGCGGCTGATTACCTCTCCAAGCCGTTCGACGTCGAGGAACTCCGCATGATCGTGGCCAAGGCCCTGGCCACACAGGCGCTCGAGCACGAGGTGCGTTACCTCCGCTCGCAGGTCCTCAAGGCGTACGCCTTCCACAACCTGGTCGGCAAGAGCCCGCCCATGCAGGAGATCTACTCCAAGATCGAGCAGGTAGCCGATACCCGCACGACCGTCCTGATTACCGGCGAGAGCGGAACGGGCAAGGAGTTGGTCGCACGAGCCCTGCACTACAACAGCTCGAGGCGGGAACGGCCGTTCATCGCCATCAACTGCGCGTCTATCCCGGATACCCTCATCGAGAGCGAGTTGTTCGGACATGAGAAAGGCGCCTTCACGGGCGCCCTGACGCGCCGGCTCGGCAAGGTCGAGCTCGCCCATGGCGGCACGCTGTTCCTGGACGAGGTCGGCGACCTCGGCATGCTCACACAGGCGAAACTGCTTCGCTTCCTGCAGGAGCGGGATTTCACCCGCGTCGGCGGAACGCAAACGATCAAAGTGGACGTGCGGATCATCGCCGCGACCAACAAGGTCCTGGAGGATCTGGTTCCTCGGAGGGAGTTCCGGGAGGACCTGTACTACCGCATCAACGTAGCCGTGCTCTCCCTACCGACCTTGCGGGATCGTCGGGAGGACATCCCGTACCTGTCCAAGCATTTCCTGTCCAAGCGGCTCGAAGCAGAGGAACGTCCGCCGATGGAGATCTCGAAAGAGGCGATGGAGCTACTGATGCGCTATCACTGGCCCGGAAATATCCGCGAACTCGAGAATGTGATCGAGCAGGCCGTCGTGTGGTGTCGCGGCACGGAGATCACGCCGGACCACCTTCCGACCGCCCTTAAGACCGAGAGCCGGCATACCGGGCTGCGTCAGAGCGCCTTGGCCGGTCACGTCTCGCTGGAGAAAGCGGTCCAGGAATTTGAACGGGAGTTGATTCTCGAGGCCCTGACGCGGACGGGCCATGTCCAGACCCACGCCGCGGCCCTGCTGGGCATCACCAGACGGATGCTAAAGTACCGCATGGATATGCTGGGGATCAAAAGCCCGGACTCGCAAGCCGCGCCCGGCCCCAAGGATGTTCCGTCGGCATGAGTCGAGACGACGAGAGGGGCTACAACGCACGAAATTGTCCTGATCGGCCAAGTCTGTGATACAATGGCTTTTGCGTTCGATTGTGTTCGAGGGTGTGACAGGTTGCTGGCTGTCGCGTTTCAATGAATCACCGGAGTGACAGGAATGCCTCGGCATTGAGAGAATCGGGACCTTTGATCATGGATCTTGTAAGGCATGGCATTTGCTAATGCACAACCTCAGGACGCGCTTCCTCAGGCGAAGGAGGGACAAGTGCCGGTAGATACTTCCCAGTTCAACGTTCCCAACGAGCGCCGCCAGGCGACCCGGGAAGCAGATTCGTCCAGGCCGACCATCCTGATCGTGGAGGATGAAGCCGGACCGCGCGAAGCGCTCAAGCTGATCCTCCGCCCCTTCTACAACCTGCATTCGGTGGACAGCGCAGAGGCCGCCCTCCACCTCCTGAAGGAACAGGCGGTCGATTTGGTGACCCTGGACCTCAAGCTCCCGGGCAAGCAAGGCGCGGAGCTCCTGCAGGACATCAAGCGCGAACACGAACACGTGGAGGTCGTCGTCATCACCGGCTATGGGAGCCTGAAATCCGCGATGGACGGGCTTCGGTACGGCGCGTCCGGCTATCTGCTCAAGCCGTTCAACGTCACGGAGTTGATCGCGATCATCAATCAATCGCTGGAAAAAAAGCGACGGCTCGAAGTGCTCCGTGATTCCCTCAGGCAATTCGAGAACGCGTGGCGGATGCGACAGGACACGTCCAGCGCGTGGAAGACGCTGTCAGCCCTGCTTGAAGCCAAGGACCCGGAACTGGTCCGCCACTCCAATCGTGTGCACGGTTACGTCACACGGCTTGCCGACCGGCTCTCCCTGACACCCGAGGAACGGGAACTGGTCCGGATCGGCGCTTGGCTGCACGACATCGGAAAGTTCGGTGTCGAGGAACGCCTGTTTTCGTCCATCATCAGGCAGGCGGACCGCGAAGACGAGTTCGCCAAGTTTCATTCTGAAGTCGGCGCCCGCATGGTCCAGTCGCTCGCGTTGCCTCCTGCAGTCGGCGAGATCATCCGCCACCACCACGAACGGTATGACGGATCCGGCTATCCGGACGGCCTGAAAGGCGACGAGATCCCCTACCTCGCCCGTCTCGTCGGGCTGGCCAACGCGTTTGATGAACTCTCTGCGGGGAGATCCCAGAACGATCAGTTGCCGCTCGAGGCGGCAAAGGAGTACGTCCGCCGTCAGGCCGGCATCCTGTTTGACCCGTCGATGGTGAAACAGTTCCTGAAGGACCTTCGCTAGCCCTCCTCGCCGGTCACACCCCGTCGACCCACCCAGCGATAACAGTCACCGTTTTCCGCTGCCAGTAAGTTTCGAAGGTTCGGTACAGCCCTTCCCTTGACACCGTTCCACTCGATAGCCCGTCACCCCTACATCATCAGTGGCCGGCGCCCAGCTCAGCGTGATCGCATAGCCACTCGTATTCGATGTCAGGCTCGCCGGCGCACCGGGCGGCGGCGGTACCGTCACCGTCGGCGTGGTCCCCAGCCGCTGGAATGTGTTATTGGCGAAGAACCGCACCTCGTAGGTCCCGGGCGTATTCGGCAGCGTGAACGGGATCGTCGCCGTCGTGAGCCCAGCCGCCGGGGCGCTCTTCGTCCCGTTCAGGAAGAACCAGTCCAGATAGGCACTGTCCGCGGCCCCCGTTGGAGAGAGCGCGAGCCAGTCCTTCGGGTTGCCCGGCCCGCTCATCACCCCCACGCTCACCGTCGCACCGGGTGCCACGGTGATCGCCACACTGCTGCCGTTCACCGTCGGTGGGGGCGGCAGCGGCACCGTCACCGCCGGCGTGGCTGTTATTGGCGAAGAACCGCACCTCGTAGGTCCCGGGCGTATTCGGCAGCGTGAACGGGACCGTCGCCGTCGTGAGCCCCGCCGCCGGGGCGCTCTTCGCCCCATTCAGGAAGAACCATTCCACCCACGCAGTGTCCGCGGACCCCGTTGGATAGAGCGCGAGCCAGTCCTTGGGGTTGCCCGGCCCGCTCGTCACCCCCACGCTCACCGTCGCGCCGGGCGCCACAGTGATCGCCACGCTGCTGCCGTTCACCGTCGGCGGGGGCGGTGGGGGCGGCGGCGCCACCGTCACCGCCGGCGTGGTCCCCAGCCGCTGGAAGGTGTTATTCGCAAAGAATCGGACCTCGTAGTCGCCCAGTGTGCTCGGCATAGTGAACGGCACACTCGCCTCCGTGAGGCCGGAGGCCGGCGCTCTCTTGGTCCCATTCAGGAAGAACCATTCCACCCACGCGGTGTCCGCGGTCCCCGTTGGATAGAGCGCGAGCCAGTCCTTGGGGTTCCCTGGCCCGCTCATCACTCCCACGCTCACTGTCGCACCGGGGGCCACGGTGATTGCCACACTGCTGCCGTTCACCGTCGGCGGGGGCGGTGTCATTTCCGACACCCGCGAAGCTGCGCTCACATTGCCCGCCGCGTCCACTGCTTTCACTTGATAGGTATAGCTCGTGCTCGGTGGTAGCCCCATGTCGCTGTAGGTCGTTCCCGTCGTCATAGCGATTTGCGCGAACATTGTGCAGCCTGTGCCCTGGCACCGCTCCACTCGATAGCCCGTCACTCCTACATCATCAGTGGCCGCCCCCCAGCTCAGCGTGATCCCATAGACGCTCGTCCTCGCTGTCAGGCTGGCCGGCGCACTGGGCGGCGTCGTATCCGGCACCGTCGTCGCACTCGCCGCTAACGACGCCCCGCTCACTTTGCCTGCCGCACCCACCGCCTTCACCTGGTAGCTATAGCTGGTGCTCGGCGCCAGCCCCGTGTCGCTGTAGGTCGTTCCCGTCGTCGTGGCGATCTGCGCGAACATCGTGCACCCCATCCCCTGGCACCGCTCCACTCGATAGCCCGTCACCCCGAGATCATCGGCTGCCGCCGCCCAGTTCAGCGTAATCGCATAGCCGCTCGTACTCGTCGTCGCTGTTAAGTTATCAGGCGGCGTTGGCGGTGTCATATCCGACGCCCGCGAGGCCGCACTTACATTGCCCGCCGCGTCCACTGCCTTCACCTGATAGCTGTAACTCGTGCTCGGCGCCAGCCCCGTATCACTGTAGCTCGTGCCCGTCGTCGTGGCGATCTGCGGGAACGTCGTGCAGCCCGTGCCCTGGCACCGCTCCACTTGATAGCCTGTCACCCCGACGTCGTCAGCCGAGGCGATCCAGGTCAAATTGATCTGAGTGGCGCTGATCGTCGTCGTTGTCAAGGAAGCAGGCGGTGTGGGGGGCGTCGTATCCGCAAGCGTGGAAAGGGT
>VBOO01000298.1 GCA_005877505.1 Nitrospirota bacterium | reverse complement strand
GCGGCCAAAACCGGGAGGAGTCCGGCGTCAGCACTTCATCGATCAAGATGGGCTGGCCGGACGACGGATCAATCCCGAACTCCAGTTTCGTGTCGGCGATGATGATGCCTTTGCTCTCGGCATAGGCGGCCGCCCGCGCATACAGCTTCAGGCTGACCTCGCGGATGAGCTTGGCCAAGTCCGCGCCGAGGCGAGCTTCCATGTCAGCAAACGGGATATTCACGTCGTGCATGCCGTGTTCAGCCTTGGTCGAGGGAGTAAAGAGCGGCTCCGGCAGTTTCTGGGATTCGACAAGACCCTTGGGCAGGGGCTGCCCGCAGATTTCGCCGGTTCGCTGATAGTCCCCCCATCCTGACCCCGAGAGGTAACCGCGCACGATGCACTCGACGGGCAGGGGGTCGGCCTTCCGGACGAGCATGCTGCGGCCCTGCAGCCTGGCGTGGTGTGGTTGGCACGAGGCGGGAAAATCCGCCACGTCAGCGGAAATGAAATGGTTCCAGAGGACGTCTTCGTATTGGGAGAGCCACTGGAACCAGAAAGCCGAGAGCTGGGTCAGGACCGCGCCTTTGCCTGGAATGCCGTCCGGCAGCACGACATCAAACGCGGAGATGCGATCGGTGGCGACGATCAGCAGCGTCTCGCCGAGGTCATAGATATCCCGAACCTTGCCGCGGCCCTTCAACTGTAACCCCTCGAACCGGGTCTCCAGGACGACTGGACCGTCAAATGCGACCGCCATGGACACACCTCCTTGGCGACATGCGCCGGCGTTCCCTGCCGCGTGCGAAGCTTACGGAGAATCGGACCTCGAGGCAAGAGAAAACCGCGCCAGATTCTGCTACAATGCGACCGGTGAAACTGGTCAGCAATCCACCCAATCCCTTTGAGTCCGAGTACCGGGAGTTCCTGGAGCCCCCGCCGTCCGTCAGGGTCCAGATCTACGAAGACGACACCCGGTCGATCCTGAGCCACAACGACAGTCCCGATCTGGCGTTCCGATGGAGCGTGAATCCGTACCGGGGCTGTTTCCATGCCTGTGCGTACTGCTATGCGCGTCCGACTCACGAGTACCTGGGATTCGGGGCCGGGACCGACTTTGAGTCCAAACTGGTGGTCAAGCGGGACGCTGCGGCCCTCTTACGCGAGGCCTTCCTGAAGCCGTCGTGGAGAGGCGAGCTCGTCGTCTTCTCGGGCGCCACCGATTGTTATCAGCCGGTGGAAGCCTCCCTGGGCCTGACGCGCGCATGCCTCGAAGTGTGCGCCGAGTTTCGCAACCCGGTTGCCATCATCACGAAGGCGGCGCTCATCCTGCGCGATCTCGATCTGCTTCGGCGGCTCCACGAAGAGGCCGCGATCCGTGTCTTCCTGAGCATCCCCTTCGCCGACGACCTGATGGCCCGGAAGGTGGAGCCGCAGGCGCCTTCCGTCACCAAGCGCCTGGCGACGCTGAAGACGATCGCCGAGGCCGGTATCCCCGCCGGGATCTCGATCGCGCCGGTGATCCCGGGGCTCAACGACGACCACATTTTCGAGATTCTTCAGAAAGCACGCGACGCTGGGGCCAGAACCGCCTTTTACAGCCTCTTGCGATTGCCAGGCAGCGTGGAGGCTGTCTTTCTTGAGCGGATGGAGGCGGCCTTCCCGGATCGCATCCTCAAGATCGCCCACCGCCTGCAAGACATGCGGGGCGGTCGACTCAACACCTCGCGATTCTTTGATCGGCACCGCGGACAGGGCGCCTATGGGGAGATGCTCGACCAGTTGTTCCTGACGGCGAAACGCAAAGCGGGGTTTCCTGAGGACGCTGAGCCCACCATGCCGACGACCTTCCGGCGCCCGCAACCTGAGCAGATCGGCCTCTTCTGAGACTAAGGTCACTCTTAATGGTTCGGCGAGAGGGACGCACGGGTGGCGATCCGCGCTTCGACCTTGGCGGCAAGGGGGCCAGCTTTGAGCGCGGAGAGGAGCACATCGCGTAAGGGGATCTGGTGATCGCACCTGTCGGTGGCTTGGAGGAACATGGTATATCCGTCCCCACCTTCGGCGATGAAGGTATCAGCCGCGACTGAGTATCGATGGGCAGGATTCAGGGGCGTTCCATTCACGTGGACAGAATTGACCCTGGAGCCGCTGGGTGCTGTCGGGTCAAAGACCACGGCCAACCCTGACACCTGCAAGAAGCGTCCGGACGCCTGGGGCAAGCGGCTGACACTGTTTTCGAGCGCCTCCTTCAAGATCGCTCCGGTGACGGTAAAGGATATGAGGGAAGAATCGAAGGGGAGGACTTCCAGGACCCGTTTCAACGTGACAGGGCCCGCGGGAAGGCTGCTGCGGATCATTCCGGAGTTGACAAGGCCGATCTCGGTCCCGGCGTGGTGGCGGGCCAGGTCCGCGAGTAAATTGCCGAGGTTCGTCTCTCTGGTTCGGATGTCGCGGTTTTCTCCTTCGAAAGCGTGCGCGGCTTCGCCGATGAGCTGATTGGTTTGCTCGTCCAATCGCCGCGCATAGTCCCGGACCAGTTTG
>VBOO01000297.1 GCA_005877505.1 Nitrospirota bacterium | reverse complement strand
CTGCTCCTTCTTGCCCGCCTTGTATTCGACATCGATGACTTCAATGTCCCCGGATGCGGCGACCCTGATCGGGAGCACGTCGAGCGGGCGCGGGGCCGGCCCATCCAGTACGGCTCCTGAGGCGTCATAGATGCTCAGATGGCAGGGGCAGAGAAAGACCTGTCCTCGGGTTTTGTGTGACCGCCACTTGTAGCCGCATCCGAGGTGGGGACACTTGCCGGAGAAGGCGACGTAGGGGACGGTCTGTTTGTTGACCCAGATGATCTCGCCTTTTTCATCATAAAAAGGAATGTCGCCGTGCGGGTAGATTTTCTTGAGCGTTTCGGGGGATGCTTTTACCATCCAATGATTCTTGTCCTCTTCCCGTTGGAGCACCGAATCCTTGAAGGACTTCTTGAAGATGAACTGCACGCCGACGTCGTCCGTCCTGATCTTGCTGATGTTGCCGATCTTGATCCAGTGGTTGTCATACGGGGCGTACATCGGCTTCATGATGAACCGGAGGACGGGCCAGACGAGGGGCAGGGCGATCAGCGCCCCGATGACGTTGATGAAGCCGGCGAAGAAGGACCGCCGCGCGCAATTCTTCTCCAGCTCGGGGAACGGCACCAGCAACTCCCCAGGCTCCACGTGGATCCGGTTTTCGAGGTGCGGGATCTCGACCTCTTTCGAGGAGACATAATCCTGGCGCTTGAGTTCGGGGAAACCTGAAAACTGCGCGGCGTTGCAGGTCAGCTCAACGGACTCGCCACGGATGGCGCCGATCGCGCTGACCGGGACTTGCCGCTCGGACCCGTTCGCGCGCACGACGATGTGGCTGACGTCCAGCGAGAGCGGATCGGCGATGACGTGGACGACCTCTCCGATCTCCCCGTCCACGCAGCGGACCTTGGATTTGATCTTGGGTTGCGGACTGGCCATGGCGATGGGATCCGGCGATCGCTTACTTCTTGATGGGTTTGGGTGTCTGGACCGATGGGTCTTTCAGTGTCGACAGATACGCCACCAGTTCGTCGATCTCCTGGTCCGACATAAGCTCCTTGTACTTGTCGGGCATCAGCTTTTTGTTGTACTCCTTTTCGAACCCTTCGGCCATCCACGCCCGGGGGCTCATGAGTTTTTCCTTTATCTCTTCGGGCTTCATCAGATTGCCGATGTTGTCCAACACCGGCCCGCGCTTCTTGACCGAGCCTTTCCCGCCGATTTTGTGGCAGTTGTAACACTCTTGGAGGTCGTACTGCTCCTTGCCGAGCGCGACCAGATCGCCGCCGGCGGCGGCCGGGGCGGCTCTGCCGCCGGTGCTCCCACCGCCCACTGAGGCTTCGATCTTCTTCGCCTCCTCGCCACCCAGCGCTTCCAGCCGTTTGAGGATGGCTTGGCTCTCCGCATTGAGTGCTTCAGTCCGTTTCAGCAATTCATCATTTTTGCCTTTTTCGGTCGCCGCCAACTTAGGCTTGACAATCTTTTCGATCTTTCCTTTTTCGACCATCGGATCGTACTGCGGGAGTGCGCTGGCACCGGCGATATAGACCAGCGAGATCACCGCATAAAACCCCACCAGCAAGGCCACCGCCTTGAAGCCACTGATGGGAGAGAGGGACGGCGCGTCCAGTAAGATGAAGACACCAGTTCCGAGGAACGCGTAGAGGACGAACATGACTTGAAACACCGGGGGGAAGTGGAAGAGGAACCGGGCCGCGAGCCACATCACCAGAGCCGCCACGATTCCCTGGACCCCTCTTCTGATCATCACCTCGATGAAATTTCTTTCCCCCGACACAGTGATTCCCCTACTCTGCACCGGCCACGGCCGGGACCGCCTTCGTGGCCTCGGCGTGGGCTTTCCCCTGCCCCGTTCGCAGCGTCAAGATGATCGCAAAGCTCAC
>VBOO01000008.1 GCA_005877505.1 Nitrospirota bacterium | reverse complement strand
TCTCCCTCAAGGGGCGAGGGTGAGATAAAGGGAACGGAGAAGTAGGCAGAAGATGTCGAAAGAGCAACTATCAACGCTTAAGCTCCACGCCAAGCGCTTGCGTCGTGACGAAACCGAAGCCGAGCGGAAGCTGTGGATGCGTTTACGCGACCGACAGGTTAATGGCTTCAAGTTCCGGCGTAAGCAAACCATCGGACGCTACATCGTGGACTTCTTCTGTCCGGAGCAGCGATTAGTGATCGAACTCGACGGCGGGCACCACACTCTGCAGAGGGAAACGGATCAGCGACGGACTGACTTTCTAACCAAGGCGGACTTTCGGGTTTTACGTTTTTGGGACAACGAAGTGCTAGCCAACACAGAGGCCGTGTTGCAACAGATCGCTGATGAACTGAAACCCCCTCACCCCACCCTCTCCCTCCAGGGGCGAGGGTACAGGAAGGACAACCCTCTCCCTCAAGGGGCGAGGGAGAAGAAAAGAGCCCCCTCTTCCCGACCATCTACCTCAAGGGACGAGGGAATCAATCGAGCAGGTCGAAAATCACCCCTCACCCTCGCCCTCTCCCTCAAGGGGAGAGGGGATCATGGAGGGAAGCGGTGAAGTACGCTCTGATCCCGCTCCTCCCGTTTGCCGCGTTCGTGATCATCGGGCTGTTCGGCCACTGGATCCGGGAGCGCGCGCACTGGGTTGCGGTGCCGGCGGTGTTCGGCTCGTTCCTGTTGTCCCTCTCCACCTTTGACGACATCGCGCACGGCAACCCGATCCACGTGACGCTCTATTCCTGGATCACCTCCGGCACCTTCGACGTCAGCATCGGCCTGTACATCGACCGGCTGACAGCCGCGATGCTGTTAGTGGTCACGATCGTGAGCGGACTCGTGCACGTCTACACCATCGGCTACATGCACGGCGAGCCCGGCTACGCCCGCTTCTTCGCCTACGTCGCGCTCTTCACTTTCTCGATGCTGATGCTGGTGATGGCCGACAACCTCCTGCAGTTGTACGTGTTTTGGGAGGCGGTGGGGCTCTGCTCCTATTTATTGATCGGGCATTGGTACGAGCGCAAGACCGCCTGCGACGCGGCGACCAAGGCGTTCGTGGTGAACCGGGTCGGCGATTTCGGATTCGGCTTGGGGGTCATCCTGGTCTTCGCCGTGTTCGGCTCCCTCCAGTACGACCAGGTCTTCGCCCACGCGGTCCTGCTCAAGGGACAGACGATCGACCTCCTGAAGCCGCTGGGCGGCCAGTGGCCGGTCGGTGTGATGACGGTGATCTGTCTCCTGCTCTTCGCCGGGGCGGTGGGCAAGTCGGCGCAGGTGCCGCTGCACGTCTGGTTGCCGGACGCAATGGAGGGGCCTACCCCGATCTCGGCCCTGATCCACGCCGCGACGATGGTGACCGCCGGTGTCTTCATGGTGGCGCGCCTGGCCCCGCTTTACAACCTCTCTCCAGTCGCGATGGGCGTCGTGGCCGTGACGGGCGGCGTGACCGCGCTCTTCGCGGCGACCATTGCCCTGACCCAGAACGACATCAAGCGCGTCGTGGCCTATTCGACCGTCAGCCAGCTTGGCTACATGATGATGGCGTGCGGGCTCGGAGCCTACGTGGCGGGGATCTACCATCTCCTTACCCATGGGGCCTTCAAGGCCCTCCTGTTCCTCTGCTGCGGCTCGGTCATCATCGCGCTGCACCACGAGCAGGACATGCGGCGTATGGGCGGCCTCAAGAACAAGATGCCCATCACCTACTGGACCATGCTCATTGGCTCGCTGGCCCTCGCCGGGTTCCCGCTCACCGCGGGCTTCTTCAGCAAGGACGAGATCCTCGTGAGCGCCTGGTCGGCCGGTTTCCTGGGCAAGACGCTCGCGGTGGTCGGCCTAGTCACGGCGTTCATGACGGCGTTCTACATCTTCCGCCTCCTCTTCGTCGCGTTCCATGGCGAATCCAGAGTGGACCCTCACTACAGATGGCATATCGATGAGTCTCCGCCCGTGATGACCGCTCCCCTGGTCATCCTGGCGGTCCTGTCAATCATCACCGGCTACCTGGGCATTCCTGAATTCATCAGGCCGGTCCTGCCAGGACCCTTAGAGATGGGGGCGAGCCACGAAGGCCTGGCCGCCGCCGGCCTCATGCTCCTGGCAACCCTGCTGGGACTCGGCGGCATCGCAACCGCTTACGTCTTCTATGTGAAATCGCCTGAACTGCCGGACCGCCTGATCCAGCGATGGCGGGAAGCCTACGCCCTGTCCTTCAACAAATGGTACGTGGACGAATTCTATGATCGGACGATCGTCCAACCGACGGTGGCGCTGGCGAATGGTCTGTGGAAGTTCGTGGAGGTCGAGGTGATCGACGCGATGGTGAACGGCGTGGGAGCCGCCACGGTTGTGTGGGGACTGGCGCTCCGGCTGGTCCAGAGCGGGGAAGTCCAGCATTACGCCCTCGCGATGGCCCTCGGAGCAGTCGCGATCTTAGGATTGTACTTAATGCTGTTGTGAGGACGTTAAACGTTAATCGTTAAACGGGAAGAAAGATTTCACGATTAACGTATAACGCATAACGAATAACGACGCATGACAGACATCATCCTCAATACGACGCCGCTGCCGCACCTGCTCACGCTGCTGATCCTCCTGCCGCTGGCGGGTGTGGCGATGATGGCCTTCGTCAAAGAAGAGACCGCCGTCAAGCACGTCGCATTCTGGACGGCTGCCCTCGAGTTTATCCTTTCCCTGCCGCTCTACCTCTGGTTCGACCCGGCCACCCACCGGATGCAGTTCGGCGAGGTGGTCCAGTGGATCAGCATTCCCCCGGTCCGCTACGCCGTCGGCATCGACGGAATCAGCCTGTGGCTGGTCCTGCTCACGACCCTCCTCATGCCGATCTGCGTGGTGTGCTCCTGGACCGCGATCACGTCCCGCGTGCGGGAATTCATGATCACGCTCCTGGTCATGGAAACCACGCTGGTGGGGGTCTTCTGCTCGCTGAATTTCGTGCTGTTCTACGTCTTCTGGGAGGCCATGCTGATTCCGATGTACCTCCTCATCGGCGTCTGGGGCGGCCCCCACCGGATCTACGCCGCGATCAAGTTCTTCCTGTACACGCTGGCCGGCAGCCTGCTGCTCCTGGTCTCCATCATCGTGCTCTACTTCCAGGGCGGGCACACATTCGACATCCTCGTCCTGAGCCGCGCGCACTACGGAGAGACGCTGCAGGCCTGGCTCTTCTGGGCCTTTTTCATCGCCTTCGCGGTCAAAGTCCCCATGTTCCCCTTCCACACCTGGCTGCCGGACGCGCACGTCGAGGCGCCTACCGCAGGCAGCGTGATCCTGGCCAGCATCCTGCTGAAGATGGGCGCCTACGGCTTCCTGCGCTTCAGCCTGCCGATGCTCCCCGACGCCGTGGGGCGTTTCAAGCCGGTCATCCTCGCGCTCTCCGTCATCGCCATCCTGTATGGCGCCTACATGGCCCTTGCCCAGAGCGATTTCAAAAAGCTCATCGCCTACTCCAGCGTCAGCCACATGGGCTTCGTGACCCTGGGGATCTTCGTCCTCAACACCCAAGGCGTGGAAGGCGCCCTGCTCCAGATGCTCAATCACGGCATCACGACCGGAGGCCTGTTCCTCTGCGTGGGGTTGATCTACGAGCGGACACACAGCCGCATACTCGCGGACAACGGCGGGCTGTCGAAGCCGATGCCGCGGTACGCCACCTGCCTGGTGATTCTTGCGCTCTCCTCGCTCGGGCTCCCCGGCACGAACAGTTTCATCGGCGAGTTCCTGGTGCTGGTGGGCAGCTTCCTATACAGCAAAGCCATCGCCGTAGTGGCGGCGCTGGGCGTCATCCTGGCGGCGGTGTACCTCCTCTGGATGGTCCAGCGGGTTGCCTTCGGCGCGACGACCGAGAAGACCGCCCGAGTCACCGACCTCAATTGGTGCGAGATGTCCACGCTCGCGCCCCTGATCGTCCTCGTCTTCTGGATCGGCGTCTTCCCGAATCCGTTCCTGAAACCCATGCATGCCAGCATCGCCCACGTCTTCACCACGATGGCTCGGGGGGAGCAAGCTCATTCGACGCTTGATCTCCCCCGCCCGCCCCAGACGCCTTCACACCCGCCCGCCCCGACTCCGCCAAGACGGAGTCTTTTCCCGGCTCACCCGCCCGCCCCGAGCCTGCCGAGACAGGCTCTTGGCCCGTTGGACGCGTCCCTTCCCGTGGGGGCGCTCAATACAGTGCCGAGTGTCTTGCCATGACGGTCGTCTCCAGAGCCGATCTGCTGGCGATCCTCCCGGAGCTGCTGGTCATGACAGGGGGCTGCCTGCTGCTGGTGCTGGACCCCTTGACCCCCCCGCACCGCAAGGAATGGCTCACGTACCTGAGCCTGGCCACCTTGGGGGCCGCCTTCGTGGCGGACTACTGGTTCATCGGCGCGTTCACGGGCGCACCGCGTCCGGCCTTCAGCGGCCTGTACGTCCTGGACGCGTACGGGACCTTCTGGAAGCTGCTGCTGATCGGGATCTCCGCCCTCACTGTCCTGCTGGCCAAGGCGCACTTGAAGCTGGAGGAGATCGACCTGCCGGAATTCTACGCCCTCATCCTGCTCTCGCTCTCCGGCATGATGGTGATGGTGTCGGGCGCCGACCTGCTGGTCATCTACCTCGGCCTGGAGCTGATGTCGCTCTGCTTGTACGTGATGGCCGGGTTCAAGCGGTACGAGCTGCGCCCTCTGGAGGCCGCGGCCAAGTACTTCATCCTGGGCTCGTTCTCCTCCGGCATCCTGCTCTACGGCATCTCGCTGCTGTTCGGCCGCACCGGCAGCACCACGCTAGCCGGCATCCGCGAGGGGATCGCCGGCCTGCCGGCTGGCGATCCCATACTGATGGTGGCGATGAGCCTGCTGGTGGTGGGCTTCGGCTTCAAGGTCGCGGCCGTCCCGTTCCACATGTGGACACCGGACGTGTACGAAGGGTCGCCCACGTCGGTGACAGCCTACATGGCCGTGGCGTCCAAGGCGGCCAGCTTCGCGGCCTTCGTGCGGGTCTTCCTGGGCGCGCTGGGCGGGCTCAAGGAGGACTGGCAGTTGCTGCTCGTCGCCATCTCCGTGGCGACCATGATCCTGGGCAACGTCGTCGCGATCGTCCAGACCAACATCAAGCGCATGCTGGCTTACTCCAGCATTGCACACGCCGGCTACGCGCTCATCGGCCTGGCCGTCGCCGATGCCTTCGGCACGGCCAGCGTGATGCTCTACCTGGCGATCTATGCATTCATGAACCTCGGCGCCTTCACGGTGGTGACAATGCTGCGCCGCGGCGGGCTGGAGGGGGACGAGATCGACGACTACACCGGCCTGGCGAAACGGAACAAGTGGGCGGCCCTGGTCATGCTGCTCTTTATGATTTCGCTGGCCGGGATCCCGCCGACGGGGGGCTTCATCGCGAAGTTCTACATCTTCATGGCGGCCGTGGGCGCCGACATGACCAGCCTGGCGGTGCTGGCGGTCATTTTCGCCGCCGTCTCGGCGTATTTCTATCTGCGCGTGGTCATGGTCATGTACATGCGGGACCCGGGTGAGGCAGTCGGCACGCCGGGCTATGGCGTACGAGTCGTGGCCTCACCCGCCACCATTGCGGTGCTCTTGGTCGCGTCTGCCGCCGTCCTGATCCTCGGCATCTTCCCGGACCCGCTCGTCAAGGCCGCCCAGAGCGCCATCCTGCCGCTCAAGTAATCTCAATTCCCCTGGCCCCTTGACGGAGAGTGCAGAGTGAGGGGAAAATCTTCACCCTCGCCGTTCACCCTGAGCTAGTCGAAGGGTCTCTTAGCAGTAGGACTAAGTGCCGTTTCACGTCTTCAGGTGGGTTGGTGGTGGAGTACCATCAACTGGCCGCCGCGCAAGGACACAGTGGCATACGTCCGGCCGCTGTTATCAACAAACTCGACCTCGAACGCGTCCGAGTCGAGAATCTCCACGATCGTGCCGACCTGCCCACGGTGCAACCCATGCTGGGGCACATCCTCCGTCAGCGCCACTACATCCAGTAGTTTGAGCTGCGCACTCATGGTCAAGCTCCTTTGATCAAAGCACGTAACACGAGATCAGTCGGGGAGAATCCTCGCCTCGTCTAACGATCCACAAGCTGCGGACGATCGCTGTTCCCGTACGCCCTTGCAGGAGAAAGTCTACTGCATACCGCGGCCCGAAGCCATCAGCTCCGATGTAGACTGCCTCGTTCGTGGACGCAGCCTCCAGAATGGCTTGTTGTAGTTCTTGTGCATCGTAAGCAGTGAATCCCAGCGTTTCCGAGAAGATACGCGCCTTGTGCCGACCACGTGGGTGCTCAGGGTTCAGGCAGTAGTCGCGCAATTTCCTCAGATCGACATAGGCTCGCTCATAATCGGGCAGCTTCACCTTATCGGTTAGACACTAGAACTTTGAAAAAGTTAAATGCTTGTCCGACTGGCTTATAATGGTCTCATGAAGATACTCATGGCCTGCGTCCTGGCCCTCCTATTAGGAAGCGCGCTCGCCCTCGCGCAACCGATCCCGCCGGGCGAGCAGCCGGAGGAGTTCGAGCGGATCATCCAGCAGATGAAGTTCGAGAAGCCGACCCGCATCGTGGGGCGGCTCCAGGCTATCGACGGCTATGAGGACGCGATCTGGATCGTCTGGACCCACGTGCACGACGGAAGCCGCTGGCGGGACCTTCGCAACCAAAGCGACATGATGTTCAAGGTGTACCCGCGCGATGTCGGCATGATGGACTTCTTCCGGAAGTTGACGCCCGGCACCTCGATTCATCTGACGGTCCAGATGGACGCCGACGGCAATCGCCGCGTGCTTTCCCTGGATGAGGGAGCCTAATACCACTCCAGGTCATCAATGGCGCGTGAGGATGCGCCGCCTGCGCTGTACATGCGTCGGTAGCTGAAACGTGCCGGGCTCGCCGGCGCCGGGGCACCCGTTGCTCTTCTAGTTGCAATGGGTCAAGGGAACGTCCAGGCGAGACCGACCAAACAACAGAGCCTCAAAGGCAGGAACGCGTTGGCGCATGAGGCGCGACGAAGGCGCCGTTGGGGACTAACTACCGCTGGCGGAGGTCGAGGAAGCGGGCGATGCCGGAGCGCGTGACGAGGCCGAGCACCTTGTCCTCATCCCGCACCACCAGCCGGCTGCGGTCGTCGTGGAACATCCGCTCCATGGCGGCGGTGATCGGCTCGTCAGGGTGAATCTCCGCCTGCAAGTTGTGAGGCGCCATCACCTCGCCGACCGTGATGGTTCCCCAGCGGTGGCGCGGGATCGTCTTCAGCTCCTTGAGCGAGAGCATCCCAACCAGCCGCCCGTTCTGCACCACGGGAAACCCTCCGTACCCGAACCGCAGGAAGTAGTTGTCCACGGCCTCGTCCAGGGGCATGCCGGCCTCCAGCACGACGACATCCGGCGTCATGACATCGCCCACTCTAAGTCCCATCAGGGACTCTTGGAACGCCACCTGGCGATGGGTATTGTGCGCAGCGGTATAGAGGAAGGCCCCGATCAGGAGAAACCACACGCCGCCGATGGCCGGCCCGGCGACCAGATCCCAGGCGCCGAAGAGCATCAGCAGGACCGCAAAACCCTGACCCGTCCGAGCCGCCTGCCGGGTGGCCTTGTGAAAGTTTTTGGACCAGGCCCAAAGCGCGGCGCGCAGCACGCGCCCCCCGTCCAGCGGGTAGCCGGGCACGAGGTTGAAGGTGGCCAGCATCAAATTGATGTTTCGCAGATGCTCCGAGACGGCGGTCAGCTCGGGCGGCGATCCGGGCAGGGCAGCAAGCAGCCAGAAGCCGAGCCCGACCACGACCGACACGATCGGCCCCGCGATCGCGATCAGGAACTCCGCCTTCGGCGTCGGCGCCTCGCGCCGGATCTGCGCCATGCCACCGAAGATGAACAGGGTGATCTGGGCGATCGGGATCCGGTACCGCATGGCGACGAGACAGTGGCCCAGCTCGTGCACCAGGACCGAGGCGAACAGCAGCAAGGCAGCCACGATCCCCATCGCCCAGTAGACCCAAGAGGGGGACGAGGGCAGCACGTACGGAAAGTAACTCCGGCCCGACCAGACCACCAGCGCGAAAACGAGAAACCAGGAGATGTGGATGCGCAACGGGATGCCGAAGACGCGCCCAATTTGCCACGAGTTGCCCAACATGTCTCCTCGCTCCCTTGTCCAGTTCTGATCTCTAGTCTACACTAGTTTTTATGGCGACCGAAACCATTAGAGTGGAAGGGGAATTAGCGGCCAAGCTGGAACATGTCCCGGATAAGCCCGGCGTCTATCTGATGAAGGGCAAAAGGGGCGAGATCCTCTATATCGGGAAGGCCAACGTGCTGGCCGACCGGGTCCGCTCCTACTTCCAGAAAGGCGCAGACCTGACCCCTAAGACCCGCCTGCTGCTCTCGCTCGTGACCGACATCGAGACCCTGGTCACGCGGTCTGAGCTGGAGGCCCTGATCCTCGAGAATAATCTCATCAAGCGCCACCGGCCGCGCTTCAACGTGGTCCTGCGGGACGACAAAAACTACCCGTACCTGCGCCTGCCGATCAAGGAGGCCTTTCCCCGCTTCTCGATCGTCCGCAAGGTGCAGCACGACGGCGCGCTCTACTACGGCCCGTACGTCCCCGCCGGCGCGCTGCGGGAGACGCTGCGCGCGATCAAGAAGATCTTCCCCCTGGCCACATGCACCATCGAGATCGACGGCAAGGCCGAGCGACCCTGCATCGAATACGAGATCAAGCGCTGCATGGCCCCCTGCGTCGGCTACCAGACATCCAAGGAGTACCATGAGATCGTCAAGCAGGCGAGGATGTTCCTCGAAGGCCGGGACACGGAACTCCTGGAGAGTTACCGCGCGCAGATGGAAGCGGCGGCCGAGCGGGAAGATTTTGAGGAAGCCGCTCGCATCCGGGACCGCATCTTCAAGATCGAGCGCACCCTGGAGCGCCAGCGCGTGGCGCAGACCGAGAACGTGGACCAGGACGTCGTGGGCCTCGCCCGGGAAGGCGCGTCCGCGGACATCCAGATGCTGTTCGTCCGTGGCGGCCTGCTGGTGGGCCGCAAGGACTTCCACTGGGGACAGGTCCAGGACACCACGGATGAAGAGCTGGTCCGCTCGGTGATCGAGCAGTTCTACAACAAGGACGTCATCCCGCCGAAGCAAGTACTGCTCCCGATCCCACTGCCCGAGGCGGCCCTCCTCAGCCAGTGGTTGTCGGAGAAAAAAGGAGAGAAAGTGCTGGTCCTGGCTCCGGAGCGCGGGATCAAGCACCACCTCGTGCAGCTCGCGGAGGAGAACGCGGCCGCCGCGCTGAGAGACCACTTGCGCGACGAAGCCACGGAGCGCGCCGCCGTCGAGGAGCTGCAAAAGCTCCTGCACCTCAAAAAGGCGCCGACCCGCATCGAGGGGTTCGACATCTCCAACATCCAGGGCAACCAGGGCGTCGCGTCCATGGTGGTGTGGGAGGCCGGCGGGCCGAAGAAATCAGACTACCGCAAGTTCCGCATCAAGACCGTCGAGGGAGCCAACGACTTCGCCAGCATGAAAGAGGTCGTTCTGCGCCATTACTCCGGCGTCAAGGAGGAGCAGCGCCCCTTGCCGGATCTGATCCTGATCGACGGCGGGATCGGGCAGTTGGGCGCCGCGATGGACGCCCTGCGGGAGTTGGGCCTCGCGCGGATCGACATCATCGCGCTTGCCAAGGCGAAGGGCGAAAAGGAAGAGCGGATCTTTCTGCCCGGGCGGAAAAATCCCGTGATCCTCAAACCGTCGTCGCCCGCTACGCATCTGCTCCAGAGGATCCGTGACGAGTCGCACCGGTTCGCGATCACGTACCATCGCAATCTCAGAAGCCGGGCGCTCATTTCGTCAATGCTGGACGGGATCGCCGGCGTCGGGCCAGCCAAGCGCCGCGACCTGCTGCGCTACTTCGGCTCGATTGATGCGTTGGCAGAAGCGAGCGAAGAGGACCTCCAACGGGTCGGAGGCGTCGGCCCGCAGACCGCCCGCGAGATCCACAAGGCGCTTGCCGAGCCGACCGCGCCTAGCGCTCCCGTATCGAATTGACACCCTTCGCGGCCCTGTGTCACAATCCGCCATCTCGAACTATCCGTGGATCCCGTAGCGAGGCAACAGAGACCGAAGCCCGCCGTGGCTCCTCGCAACTGAGGATGACGGAGGCGTACGGGGCACCCGTTGCTCCCCCAGTTGCAACGGGTCATCAGTACGTTGAGGAGAAGAGCCGATGGCCCATTGCAACTTGAAGAGCAATGGGCAACCCCGCGAGAGGATCGGCAGCCACAGTAGGGATTCATGGATAATCCGAGATAGTTCATCATGTCGGACAAATCCATTCCAGTTGAAGAGGTGAGGTCATGGGGGGCCATAGTCACTGGGCAACCACGAAGCGGCACAAGGCGTCCGTAGACGCCAAGCGCGGCAAGATCTTCACCAAGATCATTCGTGAGATCACCATCGCCGCACGCCTCGGAGGTCGCGACCCCGAGGGCAACCCCCGCCTCCGTCTGGCCATCGCCAAGGCCAAAGACGTCAACATGCCATCCGACAACATCAAGAAGGCCATCCAGCGCGGGACCGGCGAGCTGCCAGGCATCCACTTCGAAGAGTTCCAACTCGAAGGCTACGGCCCGGGAGGCTGCGCCCTGCTGATTGATCTCACCAGCGACAACCGGAACCGCACGGTGGCGGAGATCCGCAACATCTTCTCCAAACAGAATTGTAACCTCGCCGAGGCCGGCTCCGTCGCCTGGCAATTCCACAAAAAGGGCCTGCTGATCGTGGAGAAGGGCAAGGTGGATGAGGACAAGCTCATGAGCCTCGCCCTGGACGCCGGTGCCGAGGATATGAAGGCGGATGAGAAAGCCTTCGAGGTCATTACCGATCCCCACGACTTCGAGAAGGTGAAGAAGGCGCTGGTGGACGCCAAGATCGAGTGCTCCCTGGCCGAGATCACCTTTGTCCCTGAGAACTACGTCAAGCTCGATGAGAAAAACGCCGAGCACGTGCTGAAGCTGATCGATACGCTGGAAGACCACGACGACGTCCAGAAGGTCCACTCGAACTTCGACATTCCGGAAGAGATCATGGAGAAGGTCGCAGCGGCAGGATGATCGCCTCGCTCACCGGCCGCCTCGCATCGAAACA
>VBOO01000295.1 GCA_005877505.1 Nitrospirota bacterium | reverse complement strand
TCAACGCTCCGTATGAAGGAGGTCTCATCAACCTGCCGGCGACCCTTATCGTGCTGGCATTGACTGCTCTGCTGGTGATCGGGATCAAGGAGAGCGCCCGGGTCACGAGCGTGATTGTGACGTTCAAGCTCTCGGTCGTCCTCTTCTTCATCGTGGTGGGCGCCTTCTCGGTGGACCCTGCCAATTGGTCTCCCTTCCTGCCGAACGGCTTTGCGGGGGTCGGAGCCGCCGCCGCCATCATCTTCTTCGCCTATATCGGCTTCGATGCGATCTCGACGACCGCCGAAGAGGCCCGGAACCCGCAGCGCGACGTGCCGATCGGCATCCTCGCCTCTCTGGCCATCTGCACGCTCCTCTACGTCGCCGTCTCCGCGGTGTTGACGGGCATCGTGCCGTATTCGAAGATCCATGTGAAGGCGCCGGTGGCCGAAGCCCTGAACGCGGTCGGGTACCGCTGGGGCAGCGCGCTGGTGGCGACCGGCGCGCTGGCCGGGATCACGAGCGTGCTGATCGTGATGCTTCTGGGGCAGATCCGGGTGTTCTATGCCATGTCGCGGGACGGGCTGCTCTCGCCCTGGTTATCGGCTGTCCATCCCCGGTACGGCACGCCGCACCATGCCACGCTAGTTACCGGCTTCACCGTGGCGATCTTGGCGGGGTTCGTCCCGATCGGAGTCGCCGCGGAGCTCACCAACATCGGAACCCTGTTCGCCTTTACGCTGGTGTGCTTGGCCGTGCTCGTCCTGCGTCGGATTCGTCCCGAGCTGAACCGCCCGTTCCGGGCGCCCCTCGTGCCGGCCGTCCCGATTCTGGGCATGCTGGCATGTCTGGGCATCATGTCGTTTCTGCCCGCCATCACCTGGATCGGGTTTGTCAGTTGGATGCTGTTCGGCCTAGTGCTGTATTCCGTGTACGGCATCCGCCATAGCAGGCAGGCGTCGCGGCATCAGGCGTGACGGGCACCGGTGCCACCCTTATCAACGCCCTGAGGAGGTGACTGTGGAGAGACGCAGAGCATCGCGGCTGGCCGTCATCCTGATCGTTGGAACTGTGGGGCTCAGTCTGGTCGGCTGGGCTTCAGGGGAAGCCCAGGCCCTGGAGAAAGCGGGCCTGGCCGGGAAGCAGATTGCCGAGCCCGACGAGGAGGAGACGGGCGAAGATTACGATCCGTGGGAATCCTTCAACGACAAGATGTTCACGTTCAACCACGACTACCTCGACGCCTACGTTCTGAAGCCGGCGGCCAAGGGGTACGACGTCGTCGTCGGGGACGGAGAGAAGCAGATCATCCACAACGTGTTCGACTACCTGGGCTTCCCGAAGAGGTTCGTGAACAGCGTATTCCAGGGCAAATTGGACGGCGCCGGCCGGGAGATGGCGCGCTTTCTCATCAACACCATTCTCGGGGGCGTGGGCATGACCGACGTCGCCAAGTATCAGTTCGGCATCGAGAAGAGCGACGAGGACACCGGGCAGACGCTCGCGGTGTTGGGATGGGAACAGAGCCGCTACCTGGTGCTGCCGCTCATGCCTCCCCTCACCCTTCGAGACGGTGTGGGGTACCTGTTCGACATCGCCTTGGACCCGATCAGCTACTTCATTCCGATCGCCGCGTCGTTCGGCAAGAAGACCGAAGACATCGTCAATGAGCGGGCGCTCAATCTGGAGACCTTCGAGAGCGTGGAGGAAGGGACGCTGGACCTCTACAGCGCCGTCCGCAACTTCTACCTGAACACGCGCAGGAGGCAGATCAAAGAGTAAACTAAACGATCAGCATGGCGTCGCCGTAGGAGTAGAACCGGTACTTTTCGGCGGCGGCGACACGGTAGGCATCCAGCATGCGCTCCCGTCCGGCCAGCGCGCAGACCAGCATGAAGAGCGTGCTCTTCGGCAAGTGGAAGTTGGTGAGCAGCGCGTCCACGACCGAGAAGCGAAAGCCGGGATAGATGAACAGGCTTGTCTCGCCGGCGCCTGCGTCCAGCGGCAGCCCGTTCTTTGCCGTTGTCTCCAGCACCCGCACCGTCGTAGTCCCCACGGCGACGA
>VBOO01000007.1 GCA_005877505.1 Nitrospirota bacterium | reverse complement strand
GTGCTCCCTCCCAACCGCATTGAGACTGCCGTCAGCATCAGCGGGCTCCCATGGCCACGGGAGACGGACTTGCCGGCGACCACGTGCGATCCAACGAGGGGACCAGCGCCGCGAAGAACCGGGCGAGGTTGTGCGAGCCGTGCTCCACCTGCCGCCTCATTCGCAGCAGGGAACGAATGATGGATGGGTGGCGCAACAGATACGCCGCGCCCTGGACGCGCCCCCACGGGCTCAACCAGAGATTGAAATCCATCGGGAGATCCTCGTCGGCGCCATCGGACACCGCACGGACCACGAGGAACGGCACGCCAACAACGTGGGCCGCACGCGCGATGGCCGCGCTCTCCATATCCGCGGCGATGGCGCCGCTGGCCCTGGCCAGCCCCCGCTTGTCGTCGGCCTTCCAGACCACGTTGGCGACCGTCACCACCGGCCCTTCGGACCATCCCACCCCAGCGCGCGCCGTCGTTTCGCGGGCGATCGCGCGCAACGACGAATCGCACGGGAATGAGGTCCGGGCCCCATCCGTCGTCCAATCCAGCGTGTCCGTCCCCAGGATCACGTCGCCCAATCCCGCCGACCCCAGCGCGCCCGCATACCCGGTCGACACCACGGCATCCACGGCGAATGCCGAGAGCACCGCTTCAGAGCCCGCGAGGGCCGCCTGGAATCCGATGCCGGTGTTGAGCAGGTGAATCTCGATGGAGTCTGAGCGCCCGATTTCGTGCGGAAAGGTCCCGAGGCGTCCTCTGCGAATCGCCTGGAGCGTCGCCCGCACGGGCGCCAGTTCGCGCGCGGAAGCGGCCAACACGGCGAGGCGTCTCATCGGCTACGCCTCGAAGCGGAAACGACCGTGCTGACGATTCTGCTCCTGGATCTCGTCCGCGCGGGCGCGCCCCCGCGCCTTGACCGACCGGTGCATCGACAAGGCCCAGAGGGGGAAGTACTGGCAATAGCCGTGGTAACGGAGATAGAAGACGCGCGGAAACCCCGTGCCGGTGTGCTTGCTTTCAGGCCAGGAGCCTTGCGCGTCCTGCTGCCGGAGCAGGTAGTTGACGCCGCGCACCACGCTCAGCGAGTCCACCTCGCCGGCGCAGAGAAGCGCGATCAGCGCCCACGCGGTCTGGGACGGCGTGCTCTCGCCCGCCCCATGCGCGTCGGCCTCGGCGTATGAGAGACAGGACTCGCCCCATCCGCCATCCGGGTTCTGCTTTGAGACGAGCCACGCCACCGCGCGGCGGACGTACTTGGCCTGCATGTCCTCGCCGATCGCCTTCAACCCGGCGAGCACCGACCAGGTCCCATAGATGTAATTGACGCCCCACCGCCCGTACCAGGACCCGTCTGCCTCCTGGTTCTTCCGCAAAAAGCGCAGCGCCCGCACGGCCGCCGGGTGCTTTCTGTCGAACCCCAGCATCCCCAGCATTTCCAGTTCGCGCCCCGTGAGGTCGGCCGTGCTGGGATCGAGCAGCGCCCGATGGTCGGCGAAGGGGATCTGGTTCAAGAACATCTTGTTGTTGTCCTTGTCGTACGCGCCCCATCCGCCGTCGCTGCCCTGCATGGCCAGCGTCCAGCGCATCCCGCGCCGGATGCCCTCACGCTGGGCGTCCCATTCCGGCATCTTGACCTTCGAGAGCGCCATCACCACCACGGCCGTATCGTCGTTGTCCGGATAGAACGCGTTCTCGAACTGGAACGCCCAACCACCCGGCTCGGCCTTCGGCGACGACACGATCCAGTCGCCGACCTTCCGACACTGCCGGGAGAGGATCCAGCGGGCGGCCTTTACCAGCGCCGGATGTTCCTGCGGGAGCCCGCTCTCGATCAGGCTGTTGATGGTCAAGGGGGTGTCCCAGACAGGAGAAAAGCAGGGCTGCAGGTGCAGGGCGTCCCCTTCGTACACCTCCAGCGCCTCGATCCCGCTCACAGCCTTGCGCATCAGGGGGTGGTCCGCTTCGTAGCCCAGGCACCGCAGCGCCACGACCGAGTTCGCCATCGCCGGATAGATGGCTCCCAATCCGCCGTCGCCCTCCATCCGCGTGATCATCCATTGCGCGGCGCGTGCGATGGCGTTCTTGCGGAGAACCTGGGGGACCACCCGCTCATACTGTCTCAGCGCGCCATCGAGTCGGATGAAGAAGTTGCGCCACGTCAGGCTGCGGCGATCCCTGCGGAACGGGGGCTCGTGCCGGAAGTCGACCAGTGTGCGGGGCGTCAGGTAGAGCTCGTCGATACCCTGCTCGGTCGGAATCCGGCAGACCGGCTTGAAGTGGAAGATGATCAGCAACGGGGTCAACACCGTCCGGGACCAATAGGAAAGCCTGTTGCTATTGAAGACGAACCAGGGAGGCAACAGGACGATCTCCGCTGGCATCGACGGGATCCCGCGCCAGTCGTACTGATCGAACAGCGCCAGCGCGATCTTGGTGAACACGTTCGTTCCGACGACGCCGCCTTGGCTCAGGATCACCGTGCGGGCCTTCTCCATGAAGGGCTCGGCGGCCGACACGCCGCACAGCTTCAACGCGAAGTAGGCCTTCACCGATGCGCTGATCTCGGGCGGCCCTCCGTTGTAGATCGGCCAGCCGCCTTCAGGCAACTGGGCGGCAATCAGGTAGCGCACGGCCTTGCGCTCTTTTTCCGCATCCACGAGGTCCAGGAACCGACGCAGCATGAGGTACTCAGAAGTCAGCGTCGAGTCCGCTTCCAGCTCATGGACCCAGTACCCCGCTTCCGCCTGGCGTTGCAACAGCCACCGCTGGCTTCGCTTGATGGCCTCATCGATGGCGTCGCCTTTGTGAGCCACGCTCTGGCCTGGGACCTGTCCTGAATCATGACGCCGCTGGGCGGCCTGAGCAGACAGAAAGGCGTTGGGGTTGCCGCCGACAAGCCGGAGGAGCCGCCCGGCCTTCTGCCGGGCCTGCTGCTGAACGCGCTCCGGCGCCGCAGACAAAATTTTCTCAGACCAGTTGGTCAAGAGACCCAGCCACCGCTTCATGATGTCCTTGAGTCTAGCGTGAGTAGAATCGTCCGCCTCATGGCTTCTGCGGCAGACCAAGGGGGGCGCATTGAGGCGCCAGTATATAGCAAACGGGCCAAAGAGTGTCAAGCGCGAGTCCTACGGAACCATCTTGATATTCAAAAGTTTCTGCATAGGGGCACACTCGCTTTCTCTTCCCTTGACAAGCTCGTTCCGCCGGGTGTTTTAATCAGGATGGTGGGAGACACCATGGCCAAAGACCTCTATGCAACCCTCGGGGTCGCACGCACGGAAAGCCTGCGCGGCATCCGAGCGGCGTTTCGGAAATTAGCCAAGCGTTATCACCCAGACCATGCGGGCCACCAAGGTACATCGAAGTTTCGGGCAATCCTGAATGCGTACGAGGTCCTGTCCGATCCAGAGAAGCGGAAGCGCTATAATGAAAGCCTCTCCCGGCGCTCCTCAAATTCAGACCCGATCATCGTCACCAGGAAATCATCGTCGAGATCCCGCCCGTCGCATTTCGGCCCGATTCCTCAGGACCCGCTCGAGCGACGCTTCTCGGCTGAATCGTTCTTCGGACCCGGCTGGCAAGGACCGGCGTTCGACAGCCTCGACTGTGCCGTGTCGCTCTCCCCCGCCGATGGGGCAGCGGGCGCGACCGTCTGGCTGCGCCTGCCGATCCGCTATCTGTGTCCGGCGTGCAGCGGGACGGGGGAGCAGTGGCCCTTCCCCTGCGGCTTCTGCCGGCAGGCCGGGGTGATTCAGCATGAACGCGAGTGTCGCGTCCAACTGCCCCCCGGCCTCCCGTACCGCACGCTCATCGAGATCCCAGCCGGGCGGCTTGGCACCCACTACCGCGTGCGGCTCTTCGTGACGGTCGACGCGCCCAATTGATCGGGCTGACCCGGCTGCTGCGCCCAGGCAAATGGAATGGTGATGGCACGAGAACGGACGACGTGGGAGTCTGTCTGGAAGGAAGAAGAGGCATGGCGTTAGATGTGACGACCAGTGCAGAGGGTCACGATGACCCCCTCAAGCCGTTCCATCTCTCTCTCTTGGACGCGGACAAACTCAAGCCCAACCGACTTTTCCCGAATAAACCGAACCACTGCGGCCTCGATCTCAAACAGCGGGGGACCGTCGGGCTCATAGATCCTGAGACACAGCGGCTCGCCACTGGGGATCAGGGTGCCGGTCTCTATCGTACAGCCCTGTCGAGACAGGTTGACCACGGTTCCCTCACCCGACACCTGCTTGCCGGAAAAGGCCAGTTGGAACCAAACCGGAATCCGTACATACTCTCGACGGCCGTAGTAGCTGGAGAGGCGGCGCCACCACCATTCAAAGGCGAGAAATCGGTGGGTGCAGAGCTGGCAGCGAAAGGGATAGATGGAGAAGACGCGCAACATCGCCTCGAGCACGCCATGTCGTGGAGACTGCTGAACAAGGTTCTTTCTACACCGCGGGCAATGCGGAAGCCCCATCGGGAATCCTCCATGACTGTCGTATGGTGGCTGTCCTCGAAGCCGGATCCCGGTTGACGCAGGCTGACAGGTTGAGAAAGATGGGTTTGGGGTCCAGCATCGGGTCGGAGCGCGACGGTTAGTATGTCGGCGCGAGGAGCTTGTTGAGCCTGACGGAGATCATGGAAGAGACACCGGGCTCTTCCATCGTGACCCCGTAGAGCGCGTCCGCCATTTCCATCGTCTGCTTGCAGTGCGTGATGACGATGAACTGAGTCCGCGCGGCCAGTTCGCGCAGGACTCGCGTGAACCGCAGGGTGTTCTCCTCATCCAGGGGCGCGTCAATCTCATCGAGGACACAGAACGGCGTGGGGCGGATCAGAAAGCTCGCGAAGATCAGCGCCATTGCGGTCAGCGCCCGCTCCCCGCCCGACAGCATCGCGATGTTCTTCAGCCGCTTGCCGGGAGGCTGGGCGACGATGTCCACCCCCGGCTCGTTCGTTTCCTCATCCTCCATCAGAATCAGCTCGGCCCGTCCGCCCCCGAAGAATGTCTAGAACATCTCGTTGAATTTCCCTTGGAGGCTCTGGAACGTCTCCATGAACAATCGTTTGGTGGTGCGGTTAATGCGGGCGATGATGGCTTTCAGCGAGGCGATGGAATGGGTCAGGTCTTCCTCCTGCGCCGTCAGGAAGCGGAGGCGCTCCTGCATCTCGCGATGCTCGTCGATGGCCATCACGTTGACGGGGCCCAATTCAGACAGCCGCCGGCGCCGCTGCGCCAGCGTGTCCATGATCGTCTCGCTCTCCTCCACGACGAGCTCGCCGGCTTCGGCCGCGGCCCCCTCGAAATCGATGGCATAGGTGCCCGCCAGCATCGCCTCGAAGCCTTCCAGCCGGGTCTGGGACTCCACGCGGCGGAGACGGATCGCCTCCTGTTGTTTGTGGAGTTCGTCCAGGGCATGCCGCAGCCTCGCCCACTCGGCATCGAGCGCGCGGACCCTGGCGACGCGGCTCGCGTGCGATTCCTGGCCCTCCACCAGCCGCTGCCGCACCTCCCGGATGGCCGCATCGAGAGCTGGCACGCTCGCCTCAACCTGGCGACGCTCGTCCAGGGCGGCAGTCGAGGCGGCTTGTAGCTTGAGCCTCTCCGTCTCCAGCTCAGAGAGCCGACCATCACGGACCGCGGCGCCCGCGAAAAGGCGCGCTTGCTCGTTCCGCGCCTGGTCAAGGCGATCCTGCAACCCGGCGACCTCCACGCGAAGATCGGCCACCACCGCCTGTTTCCTCTCGACCTCCGCCTGAGCGGCAGTGACCGCGTCCTGCCGCACCAGCAAGGACTGTTCGGTCTCGGCCCGTTCGCGGTCCAGGCACCGGAGGTCGTCCGCGGCGGCCTGCTCGGCGCTGATCACGGCGGCCAGTTCGGTCTCAGCCTCCTCCCGCTCGGACTGGAACAGAGCGATTGCCTGATTCCACCGGGCGATGTCCTGCTCGCCCCGCTGCTCATCCTTCCGTTCACCGACCAGCGCCATCTCCAGCGTATGGATCTCCGCATCCAGCGACTCCACCTGTTGCATCTTCGTGGTCAAGACTGCCTGAAGCCCGTCCCGGTTGGTCTGCGCGGTGTCCAACTCCTGCTCCAGTTCTTTCATCCTCGCAGTCAGCTCCCGGAGCTCACGCTCGCGGCTCATGGCCCCTGCCACCGAGTCCGCCGGGCCTCCACTGACGATGCCGTCGGGCGTGAGGAGTTCGCCCGCCAGCGTGACCAGCAACGCCTGCCGCTCCTCCGTCATGGCCTGCCACAGGCCAAGCGCCTGCTCCAGCGTCTCCACCACCACCACACCCGCCAACAAGTGAGTGACGAGGTCCTCATGCCCCGTGCGCGGGGTCACCAGATCGCGCGCCAGCCCCACCACACCGGCACCCGTCCAGCGCGCGGACGCACGCGCCACCCACACGCGCGGACGCTTGGGCACGAACGTCCCGCCGGCCGTTCCCTGCGCCTTCTGCTCCCGCAGGGCCGTGACAGCTTCCGACGGTCCCTCAACGAGCCGGCCCAGCAGGCGATGGCCCATGACCGCCTCGATGGCACGCTCATAGGCCTGAGGCACGGAGAGCACTTGGGCCACGGTGCCTTTCACCTTGGATGCAGCGAGGGGATCGCCTCCCATCGCATCATGCGCCACTGCCTCCAAGACCTTCTGACGGGCGACCGCCCCTGCTCTTTCTTCCTGCAGACGAGCCAGCCGTTGCTCGGCCTCGTCTCGTCGGCCCCGGACGCGCTCGACTTCCTCCGCGAAACCCGCCCGGGCGCTTTGGGTCTTCGCCAGTTGCGCTGCGAGCTTGGAGCGCCGCTCGCGACAGGCCGCGAGCATGGTCGAGGTCACCTCCAGCTTCGAAGCGGCCTCGCGACGCTCCTGTTCCACACGCCCGATCCGCCGGCGGAGTTCCGCCATGCGAGCCCGATCGTTGGCCAGCCGATTGTTCGAGTCGGTGGCGGCGATCGCCTGGTCCATGACGGCTTTCCGCGCGGCTTCGAGCGCGGCCTGGTGGCTGCGCTGGCGCCGCACGGCTTCGGCCAGCGCCGTCTCGGCCTCCGCGACGACTCCGGACCGGAGAGCTTGCTCCTTGGTCAACTGTTCGAGGCGGGCACCGAGTCTGGCGAGGTGATCGGTCGACTCCTGCCGTTCTTGCTCGAGGCGTTCGACATCGGCCTGCACGCGGGCCCGTTGCTCGTCGAGCAGGGAGGCGCGCTGGGCCAGCAACTCGAGCGTGGCGACGGCGTGCGCCAACCTCGCTTCCGCCTGGGCGGCCTGGTCGCGCAGCGCGGTCAGCGTCGCCTCTCCCTCCGCCACGCCGAGCTGGTGGGTCTCCACCTCGTTTGCAAGGCGCCCGACCGCGGCGGCCTCGGCGCCTTCACGCAGGGCTAACTCGCCCAGGATCCGATCGGCTTCCTCGCGCTCGTGGAGCACCGCCCGGTAATCGCGGACGAGGACGGTGAGCTCAAGACGCCGGACTTCCTGCCGGAGTGCCTGAAACTGTTCGGCCGCCCTCGCCTGCCGGTCCAGGGCCGCCAGTTGGCGCTTGACCTCATTAATAATGTCGCGGACTCTCAACAGATTTTGGTTGGTAGCCTCAAGCTTCCGCAGCGCCTCGGCCTTTTGGTTCTTGTAGCGGATGAGCCCGGCTGTCTCTTCGATCAGCTCGCGCCGCTCGACTGGCGACGCTTTCAGCACGCGATCAATCCGGCCCTGCTCGATGACCGTATGCCCTTTGCTGCCAGCGCGCGTGTCGAGCAACAGGCCGCGGATGTCCTTCAAGCGGCAGGGCGCCTTATTGACGAAGTACTCGCTCACGCCGTCGCGGAACAGCCGGCGCGTCACCATTACCTCCTGGCATTCCCCGAGCGCAAACGGCAGCGGTGCTCCCTCGCCATCACCGTTGCCGTTGCCGTGTGATGCTCCATCAACATCGCCGAGGACGAGGGAGACCTCGGCCATGCCGAGAGGCTGGCGGGTCTCGGTCCCGTTGAAGATGACGTCCTCCATCCGTTCGCTGCGCAGGGCTTTCGTGCTCTGCTCGCCCAGGACCCAAAGGACCGCATCGAGAATGTTGCTTTTGCCCACCCCGTTTGGCCCGACGACGGCCGTGATCCCGGGTTGGAAGATTACCTGAGCCTCCACGAAGGACTTAAAACCGCGTAGCTCCAACCGCTTCAAATACATAGGCTTCCTACTTCACCTAGGGGCCCTGTCCATAGAAGTCGCCCTTGGAGAAAAGCCTCTACCATATCTTGTGGGCAAATGCAAATAAAAACACAGCCTGATGGGGCGGCGCAGTCATGATACCGGACCTGTTGCCTGTGGCTAGCGTGTAAGGTACAACACCGTGATGGGCGGTCCCTTTCTGCTCGCCTTACTTATGCTCGGCGGATGGCTGGGCGCCGGCCCGTCTGAGACCCTGCCGTTCGAAGATAGCACCCAGCCACTTCAAGAATGGCAGATTCTGGACGGGAAGGCCGACCGACCGATCAGTTTCAAAGATCTACTCGCCGACCTTGCGACCGCGGATGTGATCTACATTGGCGAGGAGCACAGCCATCGTTCGCATATTGAAGCCGCCCTGCGCGTCCTGCAGGCGCTCGTCGACCGCAACCAGAAGCCGGCGTTGGGTTTGGAGATGTTCGGGTGGGATGGGCAGCCCGGTCTGGATCACTATCTGGCGGAACCGGACCTGGCGCCAGATCTGTTTCTCCAGGAAGCTCACTGGAAGGAGAACTGGGGCGGCCCGTACGGCGACTATGCGCCGCTCATCGACTTCGCCCGCTCCCACCACCTGCCCCTGCTGGCCTTGAACCCGCCCAAGTCGCTCGTGCGCCGGGTGGCGAAAGAAGGATTTTCAAGGGCCAAGGAAGCTCCCGAGATGCTCCGCTGGCATATGAAGGAGGAAGCTCTCTCCGAAGAGCCCGCGTATCGCGAGGTCATGCTGTCGCAGCTCCGCGCGTGCCACCGCGGCCTCTCCGAAGAAGCCTACCAGCGCATGTACGAAGCCGCCGTGTTTCGGGACGAAGGCATGGCAAAGACCATCTCCGACTATCTCAGCCGTCGTCCGCCCGGTGTTGGACCGGTGGTCAGCTACACCGGCGGCGGTCATATGCAGTACAGGCTGCCGGTACCGAACCGCGTCCTCCGAAGGCAGAACGCCTCTCTGCGACAACGCACCCTTTACCTCACGTCGTATGAGCCCAAGCGACAGGATGAAATCCGCGCGCTCCTGCAACAATCGATCGCGGATTACATCTGGCTGACCCC
>VBOO01000006.1 GCA_005877505.1 Nitrospirota bacterium | reverse complement strand
TGTTTACCTAGGGCCCGGTCTTGGCGCAGCGAAATCCTATTGTCGCATCCGTCCTCCAGAGCTTCGCCTGAAACCGCTTGGAGACTCTGGCCCCATTCGGGGACTCACGCCAGGATCCCCCCCTGATCACTTTGTTCTGTCCATCCTCGGGGCCCTTGGGGTCCCGATACGGGCTCTTGGAATAATACTTGTCATCATAGGTGTCCTGGACCCACTCTGCAACATTGCCGGCCATGTCATATACGCCATACGGACTCCGTCCCGCATCGAATTTCCCCGGCGGGGCCAGGTACTTGTACCAGTCCTCCTCGCCTTCCAGGTTGGCGTGTTTCTGCGTCAGCGCATCGCCCCACGGATACTTGCGGTTCCCCTCCCCCTTGGCCGCCTTCTCCCACTCAGCCTCCGTCGGCAGACGCTTGCCCGCCCACTGGCAATAGGCCATCGCATCCGACCACGACATCCCCATCGCCGCCAGCTCCGGCTTGAGGATCTTGGAGATATCGTCATCAAAGACAGGGACGAAAGGCTTGCCTCGCTTGGTGGCCCTGACGAACCGCTCGTACTCGGCCTGCGTGACTTCAAACTTATCGATGTAGAACGTGGCCACGTAGACCTGGTGTTCCGGGGCTTCGTCGTAGTCGCCATCATTACTCCCCATCTTGAAGGGGCCTTCCGGGATTTCAATCATCTCCCGTCCATCATCCCCGACAATCGTTTTGTAGAGGCTGAAGTCCGCCGAGGCAGTCGGGACTGTCTGGGCTTTCTGGGGCGTGGATGTGGCCTGCGCCAGGAGCTCCTTGTTCTTTGCCGTGTGGCGGGACAAGGTCATCATGCTCACCATCATCAGAAAGAACGCCCCGAACGTGGCGATAACCCCGACCATCAACCACTTATCCTTCATCGAGGACTCTCTCCTTCGGACGGCGGCGGGGCATCCACGCGCGACTGTCCCGATGATTTACGCAGTTCCATGAGCATCCCCAGTTGCACTCCGAAAAAGCCCCCCATCGCTCCGCCGGAGGCGGCGCCGAGAGTCACGGCATCCGTTCCGGCAATCAGCCATGCGAGCCCCCCTCCTAAAAGGGCTCCGCACACGATGCTGACAAAGAATCGCCGCCCGCCCAGCAGTCCGATCAAATAGCCGAACGCGACGCCCACGGCGCCCGCAATGACAAGACTCGCAGTCGTGCCCCAATAGTAACCGATCGCCGCCCCCACCACACCGAACACCGTCGCGCCCAACACCATGTCAACGGTGATGCGGCCGTCTTCGACCCGACAACCTGCCATGCGGCGCATCGGACCCATCCCTATTGTTTGGCGATCGCTATCCGGCCAAAGTCCAGTTCGACCCCCGGCCCGGTCACAAACGAGATGCCCCATGCCATGGGAGCGGGCTCGTGATTGTGAATCTTGAGAAAGTCGGCATAGGCATTGACGCGCTCTTCGACCCACTGTCCTATCGGCTGCGGTCCGCTCCGCACGACTACTTCAGCGGCTCCAAAGAGCCCGCCTTCTTTCACGGCTCCTACTGAACCATGCTCATACCAAACGTACTTGGTAGAGACGGGGATAACCAGAAGGTCCGTGTCCAACGAGATAAAGACGGCGGCAATGATCTGCTTCTCTGGGGGAACTGAGCTCTTACCACCAAAAGCAATATTGGCCAACCGCCATCGCCACGTGACAATGGGGTATTCCTTGGGATTCCAGGCCACGCGCTTGAAGATGCGCATTTGTGCGTCAACGCCCTTGGTGCGGAGAAGGGACTGCTCGCCGTCTCGCGTGACGACGTAGGCCTTGCGCGTCACGGATTCATTGCGGCTCGCCTGCCACCCAACGGGAAATCCATCCAGCTCGGCCTTGGAAAAATCTTCGAGCACTTGGACGGCCACCGACGCTCCTTGGCCAAGCGCCAGGTCGCCGTCCAGGATGAAGAAGGGGAGGACAATGAGGATGGTGGTGGTGAGCGGCATCGCTGGCTCACCCATCCCCAAGCAGTCCTTGTTTCGTCATGGCAGGGCTGAAGGTGCCTTCCCGGGACTGCAGGCGCCCAGCCCAGGCCCACTCGGTCGCCTCGGCCTGTCGGTGACCCCGGTGGCTTAGCCAGAACACGCCCAAAAGCAAGATCCAGAACAAAACCATGTTGATCGTGACCATGCCGGCCGCAAACCCGAATCCTGGGGTGAAGGCCCAGGGCGATCCGTCACGCATGATCTCGTTCACATGCCATCCCAATCGTCCGGAGGATCGGATGAAGCCCATGAGGCCCATGACCCAGGTGAACGCCATCCCCAACAGAAAGAGGATGACCTGGCCACGGACCGGCATCTTGCCCCATGCAATCGGTCCGACGGTATGCGCGTGTCTCACCATCGCCCGATTGATCAGCAGGCTGACGATCAACGCCGTGAACGTGCTCAGGGCTTGAGGAAGCGAAAGGCCCACGCGGACGTTCGCGGGCAGATAGAATCCATAGATCGCGACTCCAATGACGTTGACAAGCGCGCCGCAGAAGACCGTTCCGATGACAAGATCCCCGGTCCGCGCCCACGACGCCGTGACGACCCTGTTCGCCCGTTTATAGAGGATATAGCTCAGCGCTGACAGGAGGATCATCGTATTGATCGCGGCGTTCTTGGCCGACATGACCCCGTAATTGCCGATCACCGGATGTTGTGAGCCCCCCATGTCCTTCGCCTCCTCTGGGGTCAGCACCAACGTGTGGGGCGTAAACCAAACCAAAAAGCTGATGACGAGGCCAAAGAGGATGTACTTGATATATCGGTGGTACCGCTCGGCGCCAGGCAAGCGTGCCATCCCCTGCCAGAGGTAGTAATTCGCGCCGATGAATAACGCGCCGACCGCGATCGCCTGGAGGACGAACATCCAGGTCAACATGCCGCCCATCATCGTGACCCCCAACTGTTGGCGGAACTCGTAGACCGACCGCATCAGCCAGTAGCCGGCCAAGGGCATGGGGATGAGCGCCGCCATCGTGATGAACAGGAACACGTGCCCCATCCAGTCGTAGTAGCCCTTTTGGTCCTGGCTCTTCGCCGTGAGGAAGCGGAAGGCCGAGTATCCCAAGACCACGGCCCCGCCGGTCATCATGTCGGCCAAAAACCGGTGCACGTTGAAGGGGTTCCACAAGGCGGTGTGGAGCGTGTGCCAGGAATTTCCGAGGAACCGGCCGGCCTGATCCACGCCGGCCGGGGACATCATGAAGGACACCCACGAATTCGCCAGGAAGAGCAGAAGGGTCCCGCAGACATTCACCACCACTCCTATGGCAGCGTGCAGCCACTTGCGACCGCCTTGGCTCAGCCGGTCCCACGAATAGTAGTACAAACACAACGCCCAACTCTCGGCCAGGAACACCAGGGCGTAGATGCCCATCATTGACTTGAAGACCCCCGTGATATAGCGGAAGAACGTAGGGTAGAACGCCAGCAGGGCAGCCACGAGGGTGACACCCAGCAACGATGAGATGGAAAACGCGATGAGGCTGATGCGCAAGAAGTCGCGCGCAAGCCGGTCGTAGCGGACGGCAGCGACAGGGTCGCGGGTCAGCAGTCCCATCACCTCGATGATGAGACAGAAGATTGGCAAGGCCAGCACAAACCCGCCGAAGTACGTGTGCTGCTGGGTGACCACCCAGATGGCGAGCCGACTGTCCACGCTTCCATAGCGGGGATAGTCGGCGGCCGTGAGGCGGGGAGCCGGGTCGCTCACCGGCCGGCCCGGTGTGCCGTAGTAGATGTCGGTCCCGGGAGGAACCCGGAGAGGCGGCTCGAGTTCGTTGGGCTCAGCGGGACTGCTATAGGCGCTGCGCTCCAGGGCCAGCGCCAGGTCTTCTCCAACGCTTCCGCTGAGCAGGAAGGATATCAAGAAAAGCGCGCGCATGTCAGGCATGCTTGGAGGCCAGGAGGCTTGAGATAAAGGGGCACCGCAGCAAAGACGCCGGAATTGTAGCCTGCTGCGTCTCCTCAAGCCACCGGGAACGGCCCATGTAATAGCCATACAAGCTCAGCGTTCCGGCGGTGCCTGCGGTGACCAGGAGCCGGACCCAGACCGGCGGATTGGGTATCCCCAACAGAAAGCTGAGCGCCCCGTCTGCAATGAGATAATACGTCCATCCGAACGCCATTCCGGGCCACAGGAGGAAGCGGAGCAGTTCGCGCCACGAGTAGCGCGTGAGCCCTTCCCATGTCCTCAACGATGGATGGAGCCCTTGCACGAAGGCCAGCGTGCAGGCTCCCCCGGCCAGCACACCAATGACGATCAATTGTCCAAGGTCCGTCGCCGCCACCGACATCGCCATGACCAGCGCGAGATACACCAGGCCGACGACCACGGTCGTGACGGCAACCCGCATCGCCCAGAGATCCACACGGCCGGTGACCAGCGCCCACAACGCCTTGCCGTCCGGAAAGGTGACGAACGGTCGGCCCTGGTGTTGCAACAAGCGTACGTGCCCGATCTCAAACGCATCACGCGCCACCGAGGTCGAAGCAATGATCAATGCCATCATGGCCGGTCCGTCGGGATGGTTCTGATAGTTATAGGTGGCCACTTTCAGCAGGGCCAACACCATCAAGGAGAGTTGCACCGCGTACAGGAATCCGATCCTCACGGCGACCCAGGCCTGCGTGCGGAGGTCGTCCTCGCGGAGCACCTCCACGAGCCGTCGCTCGCGTCCATACGCATAGGCGGCAAGGGCGACCAGGCTGGCAAACACGCCGCTCGTACACAGCAGCGCCAGGATCTCGTCATGCCAGGCTAGGCCCTTGAGCCCCCGGTAGAGAGCAAACGCGACCAACCCTGGGACCAGCATCACAAGCCGCTTGCGTCTACGGACGTCCTCTTCCGTGACGGCCACGGTCAGGGCCGGCACCACTCGCATCGTCATCCGGTGCAGCATGGCCCCGTCTACGGCCTCCCCCGCATCCCCAGAAACTTGGCCTTGGCTTCATCCATCAACGCTTCTGTGACCTCCGACAGTCCCTGTGCGAGCGCCATCCGCTCGATTTCCACCTTTGCCATGGAGCGGATCGGCGCCGGGATATTGGCCAGACGGTCCTTCGCCGCCGGCGCCCAGACCACCTTCCCCCGGTTACGGGCCTCGTGGAGCACCGCCACCGTAATGACACGACTTCCTGTCTGCGCCGCGTAGGACTCCACCTCCGTGCGGACCAAGGGCCCAATGTAGGGAGGCAGCCGTTCCAACTCGTGCCTGGCCTCGTTGGACCACAGGAACCGCTCCACCAGGGGCGTGATCTCCTCCAACCGACCTGACACCGTCACCCAGTTTGCACAAGCCGTGCAGCCGAGACGGAGATGGTAGCTGAGCGGCGACTCTTCTTCCAGCGCCTTGGCTTCCAGCAGCGCTCCGCAGCAACATCGCGCCATCATGGGAAACCAGCCTCAACCGATTTTGCCGGGATACAGGATATACAGCATCGTGTACGTGACGCTGCCGGTCACGAACAGGATGCAATAGATCACCATCGTGAAGCGGCCCAGCGCCCGATGGCGCTTCCCTCCATCAGGCCAGAATCGTTCGATGGTTTTCTCCACCCCTAAGACCACTCCAAGGACGAGCAGGCCGGCGACGTACACGACAGAGCGTCGGAGTGTAAATCCAGTCCCAAACAGGAGCCCGCTGATCACGTACAGTACAATCAGCACGACCCCGCTGACCATAAACACTTTGGTTAATTTCTCTTGCCCGACCTTGAGCTCGCCGGGCCTGAGTTCCCGTCTGCCTCCGACGATCTGTTGCGCCCGGAATCCAAGAATGATCATGTAGATCGCCATGATCAGGCCGACGATGACCAGGCTGATATGAAACGTGAGGAGCGGCAGGAAGACCTTGTAATACATGAAGTCAGACCCGCCGAATCCGGTCCGTCCCTCGAACGCCAGCACCCCAAGTTGGCGGAACAGATAATAGCTGGTGAAGAACGCGAGCATCGCAACGACGCCGCCAAGAACAAGCCAGTGGTGCACGTTGCCCAACTTCTTTCGAGCCTGGACCCACCCGATGATGAACAAGCCGGTGAAGAGCATGGCCATGACCTGGCTCAGGTCCCCGCCCAATGTCGCAGCCGTTCCGAGGAAACCAGGGCGCGTCAGGAGCTCCTTCATTTGATCCCCTGGACTAGGGTCGCGCGTTCGAGCTCATCGACCGAGGTGAAGCCTGCCTCTTTCAACCACTGAACGGCTTCCGCCATGGTATAGCACCGTCCTTTTTCGGTATTGACGAGGATATGCACGGCAAAGACGGCAGTCCAGGCTGGGGTCGTCCTCCCGTCATCGAGAAAACGGTCCTTGATCACGAGCCGGCCCGAAGGGGCCAGCGCCCGATGGGCCTTCCGCACCAAGGCGGCGTTGGCCTCAGGGTCCTGGTAGTGTAGGATGTCGGACATTAAAACTGCATCGTAGGGCCCACCCAAGTCGTCCCGGTTGAAATCGCCCGGGAGGAGGCGGATGCGCCCTTCTAGCCCGGCCTCCTTGATGAAACGTTCAGTGGTCCGCAGGGTCTCTCGTAGATCAAAGACCGTCACCATCAAGGCCGGATAGGCCCGGCAGAACGCCATCGCGTACGTCCCGGCACCGCCCCCCAGATCCAGGAGGGTCTGCGCGCGGCTGAGGCCGATCTGTTTAGCCAACGTCGCCGCATGCTGCAAGGCCACGCGGTGTAGCACTATCAGCACATTCTCCGCCAACTGCGGATCCGTCTGAAACATGTGTCCCTTCACAGGAGAGCGCCCGGTGCGAACGACCGATTCGAGCCGGCCCCAGTTATCCCACTCGGCCTCCTGCAGCAAGAGCACATGGCCGGCATACTGAGGGCTACCCTTTACAAGATACGCTTCGGTCTCCGGCGAATTCAGAAACTGCTCGCCGCTCTTCCTGAGAAGACCGATCGAAACGAGTGCGTTCAGGAGGATATTAGTGGCCTGGCGGTCAGTCTGGAGGCGGCGGGATACGTCAGCGGCGGTGTGAGCCCCCCCCGCCAGAGCGCCGAAGACGTCGAGCTTGACTGCCGTGAGCAGGACCTTGCATTCCCAGTAGTAGCCGAGCTGGAAGATGTCGGCAAGTGAGAGCGTTCGAGCCACGCAGCATTCTTCTCCTCAGCTAAAGGGCGGACTCGATTCTAAGTCATCCGTCGCGAGGAAGGCAAGGCGCGGAGCTGCCGAGCGAGAGACAAAAAAGAGGCGGCGGAATGAGTCGCCGCCGCCTCCACACAACTTGGCCTAATCTTCAGCGATTAGGGTTTGAACTCCAACTTGGCCGATGCCGAAGCCCCGTCTTTCACTTCAATCTCCTGCTCGATCGGTTTGCCCTTGTTCAGCGCCGGATGCCACGCGACCAACTTATACTTGCCAGCCGGCACATCCTTGATTTCAAACTTGCCGTCCTCACCGACGACGGCATAGTAGGGGTTCGTGATCGGCAGCGCCCACACCTGCATGAACTCGTGTTGGTCGCACTGCATCCTGAAAACGGATTCACCGGGTTTGGGCGAATTGGGCTTCAATGGCTTGTCCAGTTTGCTTCCCTTCTCCGGCAATCCAATGTTAAAGATGGTTGCTGAAGAAGGGCCCTTAACCTTAAATGAGTGTGGATTATGCAGCACACCCCTCACGACGACGACTTTATCGCCCGGCTTTAAATCTGCGCCACGAACAGTACCGGTCTCTGTACGGATGGTATCGGATGCCTGAACCTTTGTCTCTTTGAACTTTTTATCTTTGGGGTCCATCTCAAGGTCCTTGAGAATTATCTGGTCCCCCTCCTTTTTGACCTCAACTTTAACTGCCTCTTCATCATTGTTGACCACTCGAAACGACTTTTGATTCTCGACCACTACCGAAGTATAGGGCTTGAACTCGCAAAGTTCTGCCTGGATATCCTGGCCCTTGAAGTCCGCCACAAACTTTTCATCATTGATGCCTTCGATAGCCACGATCGCGTTTTTCAGGCCGCCATCTTTGCCCACTTCCACTTCATGCAGTAACCGCTTCTCGCCCTTAGCGTCCTTATTCGGGTTCTTCACGCAGAACTTCGGATTGGGAAACTTCTCGAAGAGGAACTCCTTGGGTGCCGGGGGCTTACCGGAGAACGACACCTTCCCTTCCACTGTCCCGCCCGCCCACGACGTCAGTGGAGCGACCAGCAGTGCGATCGCTGCAATGGCGACCGCTGTCAACACGCCTACCTTCTTCATGACACAATCCTCCTTACTTGAAAGAGTGACATCTTAATGGGAAAAATAGATTGCCTTAAGTCCACCGTGAGAAGAAGAAGACCATGTATAACACAAGACCACTGAACTCTGTCAAGTTCTGAAAAATGAACCCTCCCACTTTCTACTAGTGTCACCACGATCCTGCAATCCTCACGATAACAATGAAGCAATTCAAGAGCTTACATGTGCTCACGCCCTTCAGGAGGCCGGAACCAGCTTGCCCGTTCATGTCGTTCCTGAACGGTCAGCTTCCTCCGTTCAGCAACCGGCCGATGGCGCCCGCGGCTGTCACCCGCACGGCCACATCTGGATCACCGAGGATTGGCCTTAAGTCAGCCAGGTGTTTGATGGTCCCGACATGACCAAGCGCGCGGATGGCCGAAATGCGGGGTCGTGGTGTCTGGTCGTGGAGAAGGTCGAGGAGATAGGGAATAGCAGGCTTCCCCGCCTGTCCAAGATGCTTGGCCACAGCCGAGCGGACACCGGGATCGGGCGAATTCATCGCCTCGCGCAAGACCGGGTCTGCCGAAGCCGGATTAAAAGGCAGAAGCGCAGCAGCCACCTCGGCGCGAACAGACGGAACGGTTTCCGCCAGTAGCGGTTCGATCAGTGAGACCGCCTGCTTCCCCTGCACTTTCGTCAGCCCAGTGGCGACGACACCACGCACGAGCGGAACGGGGTCTTTCAAAAGCGGGGTGATCGCTGCAGCCGCTCCGACTTCTTTCCGCTCGGCGAGAATGCCGGCCGCCGTCGCCCGAACGGCCGCGTCCCGGTCCAACAAGGCGCCGAACACCGCCGGTACGATTCTGTCGTCCTTCAGGTGTCCCAGGATACTGAGCACAGCAGCTCGCTCATCAGGCCTGGGATGCTTGACCAACTCCAAGACGCCCGGCAGCGCCTCGCTCCGGCCCAAGGCAACGAGAGCCGCCCCGGCTGCAGCTTTTACTCGTGGTTGTTCGTCTCTTAAGAGGGGTTCGATCGCGGGGATCAGCCCACGCCTCCCGGACTCAGCGAGCGCGCGCAGGACAGCGACCCGGACCAGGGCAGCAGGATCATGCAGCAGGTCACGCAGGCGCTTGGACCTGTCGGCATGGGCATGCCGCGCCATGCCTTCAACCGCTAAGGCGCGAACGAGCCCTGATTGATCGGCCAAGGCCTTTTCCAACAGCGGCAGGGTCTCGGCTCCGCCATACTCCTTCAGCGCTGTCACAGCCGCCCCGCGCATCTGCTCGCGCATATCGTCGATGGCGGCGGCGATGATCTTGATCGTAAGCTCCCGCAGGAGAGCCGTGTCATCCGCGCCACGCCGTTCCGCCCAGCGCAGATAGTCTTCAACAGCCTTGTCCGTTTGTCCCAGCTTCAAGTACGTCCGGAGCCGAAGCTCCAATGCGCCGGGAGGCCCGAACCCGTTTCCGATCACAGGATCGAGAAGTTTCAAGGCCTGTTCGTATTGCTCTTGCTGGTAGGCTGTGCGCGCTTCGTCGAGCGGATCCGCGGCCATGCTCACGAGCGACGGCGAAAGCCAGACACTGGCCAGAACCGTCAAGACCATCTGCCGGAGAGACGCACAGATTCGCGCCCATGTCTTCACTGCTGTCCTTGACACCCCCGTGACCGGTTGATAGATGTAACGTACCATGACGACTCGGAGCTAGGCGCGTTGATGCCGTTCCCCTTTGGGACACGCATGCTGCTCGTAGGCAGCCTGATCCTGGCTGCGCCTCCGGCCGAAAACCCACGCGAGCTTCCCAAGACCTTGACGGGCAAGGACGGGGCTCCAATGAGTCTGATCCCGGCCGGTGAATTTCTGATGGGGACATCCCTCAGCAATCGGGATGGGGGACGGGACGAGTACCCGGAGCGGCGGATCTCCCTCGACGCGTTTTACATGGACGTCTATGAGGTGACCAACAGTCGGTATCTGGAATTCATCAAGGCGACCGGTCACCGCATTCCGGAGCATCCACGGGATAAGACGCTGACCCTCTGGCAGGGAAACTCCGTACCCGATATCTTTAAGGACCATCCGGTGATAAACGTCGACTGGTTTGACGCGGACGCGTACTGTACCTGGGCGGGCAAGCGCTTGCCGACCGAGGCTGAATGGGAACGCGCCGCGCGGGGGACGACCGGGCGCCGCTTCCCCTGGGGCAATGCCGAACCCACGCGCAAGCTGGCGAACTATCTCAACCAATGGCGAAACGGGGCTGGCCTGGAGCCCGTCGGGAGCCATCCCCAAGGTGCCAGCCCGGAAGGGGTGCAGGACCTTCAGGGCAACGTGTGGGAATGGGTGGCAGACTGGTATGGCGCACGCTATTACGAGACAGGACCAAACCGGAATCCGAAGGGTCCGCCGGAGGGGACCCGAAAGGTCATCCGTGGTTCCGGTTGGGAATCGGAGGCTCCCCTCCTGCGCTCAGCCCATCGCCTCAACAGCGACCCCTACAATCGAAACCACAGCCTCGGCTTCCGTTGCGCCATGGACGCCTCGGGGGTGAGCACGCCCTAGCCCCTTACATCTTGGTCTTAGGACGGGCTTGGTCCCGCTCCAGTCGGTCGAGACCATCGAACTCTTCCAGCGGTGGAAAATTGACCGGCAGTTGGAACAGGAAATCCGAGACGTGCCCCATCCGAACGCGCCGGTATTCGACGCTCCAGGACCCGTCCTTCCTTACAAGCTTCAGCGGAAAATGAATATCGGTCGCCAGCCATTGGTAGTAGTCCACGATTGTCGTTCCCTCCTGCGCATGGACTTCAAAGAGCGTGGTCGGATGCCCGTCCAGAATTTCCGTCCCCACCACGCTGCGCGAGACCTCTCCCTCTAACTTCTCCTGCACCTTGGGAGCCTGGCTGGCATCGTACGGGACCTCTTTGTAATGCTTGAGGCTGGAGATGAGCAACCAGGTCACCTGCTTGTCTTTGCGGACGATCGTCACATTCACCGGCGCGTTGTCCTGATGTTCCAGACGCCAGCGATCATCCCGATAGTAGAGATTCGACGCGTGCGTCTTGCCGTTGGCGTGTGTGATGAGATCGGCGGTGAACTCAAGCGCCCATGCCGGCGCCATCGTGAGCAGGCTCCCGATCAGTCCAAGAAAGACCGCCCGTCGCATTCGGTGGGTCATTTTAATGTGACGCCTTTGTGTCGCCGCCGCTATCAGCAGGAGCGCTGACGTCCCGCGCGCAACGGAAGCCGAGCCAGTTCATGCGGGTCTTGGGGTCCGCTCCATTTCTCTGGGCGGGTCGGACGGTTGGCGTGCTGTCAACCCACCCCCCACCACGAAACGCCTTGTGGGAACCATGATCCGGGCCTTTCGGATTTCGGTCTGGCCCATACCTATAATAGTGAGGATCATACCAATCGGCGGTCCATTCGGCGACATTGCCGGCCATGTTGAAGACTCCGTATGGGCTGACCGCGTTCTCGTACTTATCCACTGAAATAATCGGTGGATAGAGAAGGACTCGCTCAGGCCGATCGCGCACCGGCCCAGACAGTCCCGTGCGTCCGAAGTTCGCACGGGATAGGCCGGCCGGCTGATTCCCCCAGGGGTAGATCCGCCCGTCTGTTCCGCGGGCCGCTTTCTCCCATTCGGCCGACGTGGGCAGTCGCTTGCCGGCCCACTTGCAGTACGCATCGGCCTCGAACCAGGAGACGTGCATGACCGGATGGCTGGCCATGGCCTCCTGGAACACCCCTCCCCATTTCCAGTCCACTAGCGGCGGCAAGTTGTTCGCCAAGACATACCGCAGGTATTGAACCGTGGTCACTTCGTACTTATCGATCTCATACGCGTCGAGGTAGACAGTCCGCTGGGGAAGCCCCTGGGGCTAAGCGCTCCGGTCAACATGGCGATCGCTCCCCATCAGGAAGGGTCCTGCCGGCACGAGCACCATCTCATCTTTCGGAGGAAGTGTCGCGAGGCGCGCCGCGGCCTGCCTCCCCTCGGGAGTCCACTCGGGGACGATGTCGGCGACGTCAGTGCCCCCGCTCGTCACGGCCAGTGCGGTGGCGGAGACCGCCAGGGAGGCTGACAAGAGCAGACCGGTGAGGGCGGCGAGTAGCCTCGTCGATGATGAGCGGTTGGAGGAGGGCGCCATGGCTCGTCGGGTCAGGGCTGCTGTAGTTCGAGAGTGGGCTTGATCTCTTTCCCGCCCAACATGCCTAGCCCAAAATGAGGATTTTCCACGACCTCCATGCCGGCGCGAGCTCCTTGATGTGCTTGAACTTCGAAATTCACCGCCACCAATCCCTTCGCCTTGACTGTGACCTCTTGCTCCACGAGAGCACGCTCTTGCGGATGCCACACCACAAGCTTGTAGGTCCCCGGCGGGACATCAGGAATTGTGAACTGGCCCGACTGGTCCGTCAGCGCGTAGTAGGGATTGTCCACTGCGTAACCAAAGCTTTCCATATACGCATGGAATCCGCACTGCATGACGAAGACCCGACGCCCCTTTGTCATGCTCATGTCTTGCGTCTTGGACTCACCCGGGATGTGCTTATGATACTCGGAATCCGTGCCGGCTGTTTTGGGATGGTGGGGGTTCATCGGCAACGGCACGTTGAAGAGAACGCGCGGTCCCAGCTCGGAGGTTTCGTAAGCTTGAATGTCATGCATGACCGGATCCATGTTGACGACTTCGACCTTGCCAACGCTCCGCACGACCGTGACATACGGGAGAAACCGGCAGTCACGGGCCTCGATGCGAGTCACGGGAAGGTCGAAAGGCTTGCCACGCTGAATACCGGTCAGCATGACGAGGACCTCCTTGACCCCGCGACCTTCCGCGACCGTGAACTCCTTGAGGAGGCGGAACCCGTGACCATTCGAAATCCTGCCACAATAGACGGGATCGGGGAACGTGACCAGATTGAACCCGCGAGGCACCGGTTTTGCCCCGCCCAAGGTCACCTTTCCCGTAATCGTCCCTCCGTCAGTCACCGGTACTTCCTGGTATGCCAGTGCGCTCGCACCCGTCAGCAAGCTACCGACACTCAGACTCATCAGCAATGCGTAGTATTTCCAGCGATACCCCTGAACCTGTCTCATCCCTCTCACTTCATACCTCCCAAAGTCCTTCGGCGATTATTTTACCGGGTCGCGCTTTCCTAGTCACAATCACAAGAATCTATACCACGGCGAGAAAAAGAGCGGGGGAGCCGCGCACGCCTACGCGGCTCCCCCACCCAAACCTCCTACTCTGTCGTCACCGCCTTACTTCAAAGCGGTCGGTAACGCCTGCCCCTCGACCGGCTGCGCCTCGGCCTTCTGGCTTCCCACATCGCTCTTGGACAACGGCAGGATCCGAGAATCACCCGCCGGCAGAACCCGGAAGTAGCCCCACTGCCCGGATTGGGAGTACGGCAAGCGCTGGTTGCCCCAGACGTAATCGCCCGGCAGCTTATAGGGACCGCCGGCCGATGGGATGAAGGCGTCAAGGACCTCGGCCCCGGAGAACTGTACGGCGCTCAGAATATCCGCTCCCCGCATGAAGGGCTCAATCGGCCACTCATGCTTCTCCAGGCCAAAGATCTGGTTCTGTTCGTTGTTCGCGCCCAGGATATGGATACGGACTGGATCGCCGGCATGCGCCATGATGAGCGGCGTCACCGGGTCCTCCGGCTTGTCCACCTTGCACGGCTGGAACATATGCCCGAGGTCGCACCCCTGTTCTTCCCGAGCCTTATACGGCTCAGACCGGTAATTGACCGCAGCCAGCCCAGCGACATTCTGCACGTAAGGCATGAAACTCGTGCCGATGATGTTGTCCTCGTCCTGGAAGAACAACGCCACATCCCGGTAGTTCGACCGCTTCTCATTGCCCTCGATCGCCTTATCGATGATCACATCGGCGATCCAACTGTTCTTCTGGGAAATATCCTCTCCCGTCGTGGGATCGCGATACTTGGAGCCCTTCGGCCCGACGACGATCGCACCGAACAGGCCGTCCCTGGGGTGCAGCATCACATTCCCCCAGTCCCAGACCAGTGACGTGATTTCCCCGTTGAACGGATGCGCGTAGTAGGTGTAGGTCCGGCTTCCGCCTGGCCCGATCGTCTGGTCGCCCGGATTGTTCCCGACATTCGCTCCGAGCGAATCCTTGGGATCGAACGCCAGTGAGAAGGCCGAGAACGACGCCCGGCTGTTCGCCATCTTGTTCTTGAGGTGGATCTTGATGCAGTCCCCCACGTTCACATGGAGCGTCAAGGGACTCGGCATCAGACCCTCAGCCACTTTGGTCGCTTCGTCCTCGAGCGCGTAGATCTTGCCTTGCGGGTTTCTCATGAGGATCTTACGCTCGAAGTCCACCTCGATCACGTCGGGGGCCTTTGGATTCAAGTTGAGCGCCTTGTCGATGGCCACAACGTTGAACGTCTTCACCAGCGCGTTATCCGGACAGACCGATTTGGACGGCGTCGGGATCTCGTTCCGCCCGGAATACCCGGCCGGCAGCTTCTGCAGGTCCGGCACCTCCTTGTCCAGCACCCGGAGGATCCCCCATGCTCCTTCCGAGAAATGGGACGAGCGTCCATTGAAGTGGATATAGTCGCCGGGCATCAACTGCGGACCGCCGGCTTGGGGCACGACGAGGTCATATCGTTCCGCGATCCCGATGTGAATCGCGTTCTTCCGGTTCGCATCACCCGCGTACCGTTCGGTCAAGAAGGTATGGCCAGAGAGAACCCAGTCCATACTCTCGTTCATCAAGGTGTGCAGCAACCGGAACACCACCGTATCGCCCAGATAGGCTCTCAACAGAGGCGTCGACGGATCCCCGTGTATCTTGCTGCTAAAGATCTGCGACGCATCTGGGTTATTGGCCAACCGCTTGGCCACAGGTTCCGCCCTGAAATTCAACCCGCTACCGGTCGTATGGGTCCCGCCGTTCAGGAACGGCATGGGGCTCACCGCGATCTTCTCCGGCATCATGAATGACACGGTTTTACCGGCTTCCAACCCCACCTCCACCGGCTGGCCAGGCGGATTCCCGGTCGTCACGATATTGACCGTGTGCGGGACGGTGTCATGCACGTGCACGACCAGCTCCCGGAAGCTCCCGTTGACGCCATAGCCGACCGGTTCGACGGTGCGGATATCCGCGATCGGGCCGCTCCGGATAGGCTTGCCTGTCTTGGGATCGTGATAGGTCGAACCCGCCGGCTCCACCACCATAGTTCCGAACCCGCCGTGCGGCCAAGTGGTGGCGCCGAAGGCGTGGTCGTGCCAGAACACGGTCCCCACATCGGCATCCACCCACACCCGCTGCCTGACAAACTCGACGGTGACGATGTCCCCATTCGGATGGTCATGCTTGAGCGGATTCTCCAACGCGATCGTGTTGCCGGAAATCGAAGCCACGCGCTGGATCTCATTGCCCTGCACGTTATCCGCGCCAACCAGCAACTCCGTCTTCACGTGATACTGCGCCGCATTTTTCACCGTGATGCTCTTGCTGCCCTTCTTGGCCGGAGCCGTCAGCACTGTGTTCATCGGAGCGGGCAGGCCTTTGTGCTCCTTCTTCTCCAGCATGGTGAATGGACGGACCGACTGCTCATAGGACATACCCGTGATCACGCCGTCCGACGACTGGTTATCGAATTGGACGAAGTGGGGGTGGATGTTGACCTTGGACGATTGGAAATTGGTGAAGTCATCGTCCTCCCACTCGCTGGTGAGCATCCAATCCACGCAGTCGTAGACGTTCGCGCGAAACACCAGCGGGAACTTCCGGTCATTGTTCTTACGGACCTCCGCTTCCTCTTCGTGCAGCACGTAAATGAGGCCATTCTTGTCAACCATCGGGGGCTGCTTGCCCTCGCCCCGGCTGATCTCGATCGGCAGCCTGATGAAGTGGATGTTGTAGTACTTCCGTCCTGCGTTCTCAGGGCAGAGGCTCCATACGCCGCTCTCGCCCGGCTTGGCCGGATCGATGCTGCGGCTGCCGTCCTCATTCTGGTGAATCATCTCAAGCCACGGCGCCCCGTTGTGGTTCGGGGAGAACATGACGCGCTTGCCGAAATGCGGCCTCAAATGCGGCCACGACACCTTTCCGGTGGTCGGTTCGAAGAGAATCGGCTGCCGTTCCCCTGGCGTCTTGGACTTATATTTGGGATTGGCGTAGGTGCTCTCCTTTTCGCTCATCGCCGTGTTGCCCTTCCAGGCCCAGTCCAGCACTGTGGCGTCGTAGGAGATAATTTGCCCTTTCTCGTCGTCCTTGTGCCCGGGCTTCCCCTGAGTCGGCAGTTGCATCCCGACCCAATCCGTGATCGTGACGACGGCCGGATTGCTCTTCCAATTGGTCTGGCCCTTCTCCACGATCTGGAAGGTCTTCCCGAACCAGTCCACTGGCTTGCCGACCAGCTTGTCCGACGTCACGCCGAACTTCATCCGGCCCTTGCGGTCGGGCAATTCACGGAGATCCGGCATGACATCGGTGTGGAGCGCGCCCTGCTGCAGCGTGTTGTACACGCGCCAGTAGCCCCACATGCCGGCCACGTAGTGGTGCGCCACGTGGCAGTGGAATAGGAAGTCGCCCGCCAACTGCTGACACAGGCCGGACCCGCATTCCGTGTCGAGATCGAACGTCTCGGACGGGCCGATCACCTGGACGTCCACGCGATCCGACTTGGTGCGCACCACCGGGTACTTCACCGGGCCGTTCTTGGCCGTAAACCACAACGGCATTTCATCGCTGGACCGCGGGCTCCTCAGCCACCGAATCGAGCCGCCGTGCGGATGGTGGGAATGGAAGACTTCGGACCCGCCATGGACCAAG
>VBOO01000299.1 GCA_005877505.1 Nitrospirota bacterium | reverse complement strand
GCTCCATCTTCGAATCCACCCGGGCCGGTTTGTGCCCGACCGCGACTTGGTCGAGCCGCTCCCGCAACTGCACCCATTCCTCGTCGGAGAAGCCGGTCCCGATCCGGCTGACGGTCTTGAAGCTGTCCGACGCGGGATCGTACGCCGCAGCCAGCACGGCCCCGATGCCGAACCGGGCCCGCTTCCCACCGCCGCGGAAATACCCGACCAGGCAAAGGTCCACCGTATCGGACAGCTCGCCTTTGTAGCTCCGCTTGAGCTTGATCCAGTTGAAGTTCCGCGCGCCGGCTGAGTAAGGCGAGTCCGGCCGCTTGGCCATGATGCCTTCGAGTCCACGCGCGACGGCGGACTCGAAGATCACCCGCAGCCGCGCCGCATCGTCCGTCTCTTCCATCTCGGCCGGCTCGATGACCGTGTCCTTCGCGATGCGGGCCACGAGCTCCGCCCGACGCTCGCGATACGGCCGTGGCGTCCAATCCTCACCGTCCACGTACAAGAGATCGAAGCCGAACAGCTTCAGCGGGAACTCCCTGGCGTAGTCCTCCACCCCGTGCTTGCGCTTGCGCTGGATCGTGGTCTGGAAGGGGAGCAGCTCCCCGGTCCCCTCATCAAACGCCACCGCCTCACCTTCAAAGATGATCTCGCGGGCCCGCACCTGCCGTTTGACCGCTTCGACGAGGTCGGGAAACATCGGCGTCGTGCGTTCCAGGTTGCGGGAGAAGATCTCGATCCGCTCGCCGTCCTTGTGAATCTGGCAGCGAAAACCGTCCAGCTTCGGTTCGACGGCGCAACGGCCGATCTTCGCGATGATCTCCTCGGGGCCTGGGACCCGCTCGCTGAGGGCCATGCGGATCGGATACCCCACCTGGGCGGCGATCCTGGCGATGGCCTCCCGCCCTCCCTTGCTCGCCACCTCGCCGATTCGACCGAGGTCAGAGCAGAGATTGTAGGCGCGTTCGAGGTCGGGCTTGAACTCGCGGCTCCCCACCTTCGCGAGTGCCAGCGCTTCGAGGACGGTCGCATCCCCCACGCCCAGGCGGAGTCGCCCGAGGACGAACCGCGCGATGTACTTGGCCTCGCTCGGCGAGGCGCGCGACAGAAGGTCCGCCAGACTGCCCAACTTCTTCTCGACCGAGCCTTCCCCGCTCGTGCGGGCGATGCGCAGCAACTCGGCGTACACCTGGGCCACCGTCAGACCCTCGCCGGCCTGCCCGGCCAGGAGCGCCTCGGCCGTCGTGCCGAGGTCGCCGGTGCCTTTGAAATGAGCGAGCACGTCCTCGGGCGTGCGCCGGGCCGCCTGGGCCAGGGCCCTGGTCAGGAGCTTTTCGGACATGCCGAGCTCCAAACCGTGGAACGCCGGCAGGAGACTGCCCTGGCTCATGTAAATGATCGGAGCGATCTCGTCGGGAGTCGTCTGGCGGAAGAGCTCGGCCAGGAGCTCGAACATCTCAAGGCGCTTGGTCGTGGCCTCAAGCCGTTCGAAGACCCTGACAAGATCCTGAAAGCGCATCAAGGGAAGGCGTGCACGCTCTCGCTCAATGCGTCGTCGGGGGTTTGTTGGGCATGGTGCGCTGGATCGGAGGCCGCTGCTCTTCCTTGAGGTTCACTACAGGCAGAGTGTAATCGTTCCCCCATTCCCACCACGAACCCAGATAGTTCCTTACCTTCTCGTAGCCGGCCAGCTTCAGGATGAAGTAGAGCCAGGCCGAGCGGACCCCGCCCGTGCAGTAGCACACGACCTCCTTCCCAGACACGACGCCCTGTTTCTCCAGAATGGCGCGAATCGCCTCCACACGCTTGACGGTCCCGTCGGGGTTGAAGAACTGATTCCAGGGCACGTTCACGGCGGAGGGAATGTGGCCGCCCCGGGCGATCCCCTGCTGGAACGCTCCGTTGTATTCCTCGGGCGACCGGGCGTCGGCCAGGATGCTGTCCGGATGTGGCCCCTCGACCAGTTTACGCACTTCGGCCTTGTCGGTGATCAGTGACGGATCCACGTCGGCCTTGAACACAGCGGGACGTGGCTGAGCCGGTCCGCACTCGAAGCGCCGCATCTCGGCG
>VBOO01000296.1 GCA_005877505.1 Nitrospirota bacterium | reverse complement strand
AAAGCGTAAAGTACTTGGGGTATTGGATATCCGCTGCATTTGATCGAAGCAGCGGTTCCAGCAAGCTGGGCGTGGAGCCCACGACGCGGATCGAACGCGTGACCTCGTCCTTACCAAGGACGTGCTCTACCAACTGAGCTACGTGGGCACCCCTGTCGGTGATCATTAAACGTGAGACGTTATTCGTTAAACGGAGGACTTGCTGTTGTTGAACCACGATTAACGAATAACGATTAACGGTCAGTTTGCGCGCTGAAATGGAGCGGGCGACGAGATTTGAACTCGCGACAGCCAGCTTGGAAGGCTGGAGCTCTACCCCTGAGCTACGCCCGCTCGTGTCATGTCGCAGCATCATGACCCTCAGTCTTTCCGAACACCCCTGTCTCTGGCGATCCCGTTACGCCGACCAGAGCTCACGAGCCTCGGCCCAGCACGCGCGGTCTGGTGGGCAGGCCAGGATTCGAACCTGGGAAGGCGAAGCCACCTGATTTACAGTCAGGCCTCGTTGTCCACTTGAGTACCTGCCCACGATTCGCCCCTTAAGGGAATTCGACGGGAAATATCCCCTAAGCAAGAGGATGGACTCCCCGCACTCTGGCCTCATCGCGCACACCTACCATGCCCCGGGGGAAAGGCACTAACGCAATACCCCTCCGCCGAGTCAAGACGGCGCTCTTTTCCCCAATCTGAATGGACTTGGGTGAACCAAAATCTATAAAATGTCTAATTATATTTAGAGTTGAGCGCGCTGTCAAGCCAATTCCAAGGATTTGAATAAATGTTTCGTGGACTTAGCGGAGGGGCGAGCGGCAGCCCCCTTCGGACATGCCTTGACACTCCGGGACCCCGCCCCTACCATGGTGCTCCTGATGCAGAGCGTGTCCGCCCACACGACCAGCAGCAGCTTGTCGTGATGCCTCCTCTTCTCGCACTGGTTTTCGTCTTTGCGCTCTCCTTCACCGACCCGGCTCAAGCCCAGGTTGCCATCACCATTCTACACACCAGTGAGCATCACGGGACCATTCAGCCGATCGAGCACGGCCCGTTCGCCGGACTCGGGGGAGTTGAACGGCGCGCCACCCTGATCAAGCAGATCCGACAGGAGGTCGAGCATCTCCTCGTCGTGGACAGCGGAGACCTGTTGATGGGGACGGCGATGTCCTCGGTGTACCGCGGCACAGTCGACATCGCCGCCATGAACCTGATGGGCTACGACGCGGTCGCGGTCGGGAATCACGATTTCGATTACGGCACCCGGCATTTGAAAGGCCTTCGCAAGGAGGCAACCTTCCCCTTTCTCTGTACCAACGTACGGCCTCAGGAGCCAGACATCTGCCAGCGGCATGCCGTTAAACACCTGCGGCACGTGCGGGTCGGCCTGATCGGCCTCATCGGGAAGAAAAACTATCCCGATACCTTCAACCGCGCCGTCGTTCGAGAAGTCGAATTCGTCGATCCCATTGTTGCGGCCAAACAGGCGGTGGAGGAACTGCGCGAGCATGTGGAGATCCTGGTGGCGATAACGCACCAAGACACGGAAGAAGATCTGGCCCTGGCCAAAGCCGTGCCGGGCCTCGATGTGATCATCGGGGGACACACCGAGGGTTTCGACGGGTTGGTCCCGCCTGGTCAGACGAAGCCGGTCGAGGGTCGCGTGGAACTGACGGGCGTCGGGCCCGTCTTCCTGAAGACCCAACGACAAGGCCGGACGCTCGGCCGCCTGGATCTCCTCTACCACCAAAAAACCATCATGGTCGCCGAAGCGCACAATCTGCCGGTCTCTGCGGATGCCTCCTCGGACCCGGACATGGCCAAACTGGTCCGGGACTATGCGCGGCGATTGGACGAGCAAACCAATCAGGTCATCGGCGAAGCCGCGCACGCTTTCGAAGGAGAAAACCGCGACATCCGAACCAGAGAGACGAACCTCGGCAATTTACTCGCGGATCTGGCGCGCCAACACGCCGGGACCGAGATCGGCCTTGTCAACTCCGGAATGATCCGCAGCAGCCTTCCCGCGGGCCCTGTCACGTTGAAACGGGTCCTGGAAGTCCTCCCCTTCGATTCTTCCCTCATATCCTTTACCGTCACCGGAGCGATCTTGAAGGAGGCGCTCGAAAACAGTGTCAGCCGCTTGCCCCAGGCGTCCGGACGCTTCTTGCAGGTGTCAGGGTTGGCCGTGGTCTTTGACCCGACAGCACCCAGCGGCTCCAGGGTCAATTCTGTCCACGTGAATGGAACGCCCCTGAATCCTGCCCGTCGATACTCAGTCGCGGCTGATACCTTCATCGCCGAAGGTGGGGACGGCTATACCATGTTCCTCCAAGCCACCGACAGGCGCGATCACCAGATCCCCTTACGCGAAGTGCTCCTCTCCGCGCTCAAAGCTGGCCCCCTTGCCGCCAAGGT
>VBOO01000068.1 GCA_005877505.1 Nitrospirota bacterium | reverse complement strand
CCTTGGCCATCTGCAGATCCGTCAGCACGAGGTCGATGCCGCCTTCCTCGAGAAGCTTGAGAGCGGCCTCGCCCGAGTCGGCCTGGAGCAGGCGGTACCCCTCCGGACGGAGGACCAGATCGAACAGCCGCCGCATCTTCTCTTCATCCTCAACGATCAGAATCGTCGCGTCCGCCATGCGTCTCCCCTTTTGGGCTCCCCCTTACCGCGACAGCGCCGGCAACCGGAGCACCACTTCCGTGCCCTTCCCCTCCTGGCTGTTGATCGCCAGTTGTCCGCCATTCTGTTCCACCAGCCGCTTGGCGTTTGTCAGGCCGAGTCCGGTCCCGTAGTCTTTGGTGGTGAAGAACGGATCGAAGATCTGCTTGAGGTGTTCCGGGCTGATCCCGCATCCGCTATCCGCAATCCGCACAGTCACCGCCGTCGGCGCGCCGCCCTTGCCCTCCAGGCTGGCTGTGATCGCGAGGGACCCGCCCTGCGGCATGGCTTCCCGGGCATTGATCAGGAGATTCACCAGCGCCTCCTTGACCTGATCCGGGTCCACCATCACGTCCGGCACGTCGGCCGCGATGCGCACCTCTTCGGCGATGGAGGACCCGGACCCCAGCGCCCGCCACTCCTGCAGGGCCGCCTCCAGGAGAGCCTTGACCGCCACAGGGCGGGCTTCCGGCGGTTTTTGCCGGGCGAATCGCAGGAAGTGGTTGATCCGATTCGTGAGCCGGTCCACTTCCTCGATCACGTACTGCGCCACCTCGCGCTTGACCGCCTCGGACTGGTGATCGTCCAGCACGAGTTGGGCCGAGCTGCGGATCACGCCGAGCGGGTTCTTGATGTCATGAGCGAGGGCAGCCAACAGTTGGCCGACCGAGGCCAGCTTTTCTTTGCGCAGGAGCTCGTTCTCCTGGTCGCGGATCGTCTTCAGGCTCTCGTCCAACGCCTGTGCCATCTGATTGAAGGCCAGCGCGAGCGACTCCAGCTCGTCACCGGTGCGCACCGTCACCCGACGCTCGGCTGTGCTCCGGAGCGCCCGATCAAACCGGCCGGCCGACGCCAGGTCCCGCACGCCCTGCCGAATCGCGTCAGCCTGCTCTTGTATCATCAGAATGGGCTTCACGAACAGGCGACCTAGAAAAAACCCCAAGGACGCGAGCGCCGTCACCATCCCGAACCCGATCATCCCCACCGCGCGCAACAGCGTGTACACCGGCGCATAGGTCTCCTCCGGGTCCTGGCGCACGAAGGCGTACCACTGGTGCCCGCCCAGGCTGGACTCCGACAGCGGATGGGTGAACCGGATGGGGGCGTACCCGACGATCGAGTTGTGCCCCCCGTGGGCGTCGTCCTCGGCCACCACCCATCCCGGCGTCGTTTGCATCAGTTGCCGCATCAACGGATCATTGATCAGGTGCGCCTTGGGCGGGAGGACCGGACAGATGAGCGGCGTGCCCTCGGTGTTGAGCAGCATGCCGTGCCCCCGGGCCCCGACTTTGATCTCCATGATGGCCTTCATCAGATTCGCGCGCCGCAGCTCCAGCTTGACCACCCCGACGGCGCGCCTGCTGTCGCCGTCCATGACAGGGACCGCAATGTCCAATAGATACTCGCCTGCCGCCTGCTCGTAGATGTTGCTGACATACAACCGACCGCGCCCGTCGGCGAAGGCTTCTCGCCACCAGAGCTCATCGCCGTGCAGGTAGCCGACATTGGGCACCACGCTGGCGACCAGGGCCCCCTGCGCGTCCGTGACCAGGATGTTCTGATACTCGCCGGCCCGGACGGCGAACCACTCCCGAATAAAGAACAGCGTCCCTCGATTGATGTAGTTCGGGAGAAACCGTTCCTCGCCAGCGCGGTACCGCTCCCACTGAGCACTGCGCTGCAGCAACCGGGCGCGGATCGCCTGCGGGTCGTCTGTCCCGTAGGACTCGTTCGACGCCTCGACCGACGTCCGCAGCGCGAACGGGGTCGCCGCCAGGTGGCGCGCGCCGTCGATCTCGTCATCGATCATGGCCTCGATCCGGCGCGCGGTCGAGGCGGCGATCTGCTGGAAGCTGTCGCCGATGGAGGTTTTGATCGTCTGGATGCTATAGAGATAGGTCGCGAAGAGGGCGACGATTCCGGGCGAGAAGCCCACGATCAGAAGGGAGGCGACGAATTTCTTCTGGAGGCCCCGTCGCGACCGGCTGAGTTCCATGACGCGGTTCCTTCGTCACCGGATGACGCGCGCGATATCCCCCTTCTGCAGCGGTCCTAAGGCGGTCACGGCCAGAAAACGATCATCGAAGAGCTCCCGGCTGAGACGCCACAACTGGTCCGCCGAGATCGCGTCGATGTCGGCCATGACCTGCCTCAGCGGGATATGGCACCCGAAGTACAGCTCGTCCTTGGCGAGTTTGGTCATCCGGCTGCTGGTGCTCTCGAGGCCCAGCATCAAGTTGCCCTTCAACTGGCTCTTGGCCCGCTCCAATTCGGCGCGCCCGACCGGTTTGTCCTGCAGCCGACGCAACTCCTTGAGGATGAGCCCGATCGCGCGCGGCGCCGCGGCAGGCCGGACCCCGGCGTAGACCGTCACCAACCCGCTGTCCGTAAAACACGTAACCGAGGAATAAATGGAGTAGGCCAGCCCGCGCTTCTCTCGCACCTCTTGGAACAAGCGGGAGCTGACGCCCCCGCCCAGGACCGCGTTCAACGCATAGACCGCGTACCGGTCCTTGTCGCCGTGTGGGAGGCCTTTGGCCCCCACGCAGATGTGGGCCTGCTCCAACGGCTTCGGCCGAACGTGCACGCCGTTCGTGACCGTCGGCGGGACCCGGCGCGCGGATCCGATCTCGGAATCCCACGGGCCTCCGAACGCCGCCGCCAATTGCTTCAGCACCGGCCCGAAGGCGAAATTCCCCGCCACCGCGATGACGACCTGAGCGGGGTGGTAATGCCGGGCCCGGAAGGACAGCAACCGGGCCCGGCGGAGCGCTTCGATGGTGGCGACTTCCCCGAGCACGGGCCGGCCCAGCGGGTGGGAGCGGAGGGCGTTCTTGGTGTGCAGGTCATAGAGGTAATCCTCCGGCTCATCTTCGACCATCCGGATTTCTTCCAGCACCACCTGCTTCTCCTTGGTCACTTCCCTGGCGTCAAACCGAGAATGGTGGAAGATGTCCGCGAGCAGGTCGAGGCCCTGCGTCAGATGTTCGTCCAGCACCTTGGCATAGAAGGTCGTGCACTCCCGGGACGTATAGGCATTGAGCTCCCCGCCGAGCGCGTCGATCTCCCGCGAGATGGCCTCGGCCGAGCGCCGCCGCGTGCCCTTGAAGACCATGTGCTCGATGAAGTGCGAGAAGCCTTCCTCGCCCGGCTGCTCATCGCGCGAGCCGACGTCCACCCAGATCCCGATCGAGACCGACCGCACCGAGGGTATCCGCTCGGTGACCACCCGCACGCCGTTGTCCAACACCTCTTTTCTGAACATGCCGACTGCGCCTCAGACCGCTACGATTGCGCAGAGGCTTTCGGGTCCGGCATCGCCTCCTTGCGACTGAGCCGGATTTTGCCCTGCCGGTCCACCTCCAGCACCTTCACGAGTACCTCGTCGCCTTCCTTGACCTCGTCCGACACGGCCTTGACGCGATGGTGTGCCAGTTGCGAGATATGCACCAGCCCATCCACGCCGGGCAGCACTTCAACGAAGGCGCCGAAGTCCATGATCTTCTTGACCTTGCCCAGATACAGCTTGCCGACCTCGACTTCCTCGGTGATCTGGTTCACCCGGGCGATCGCCTTCTGGGCGGAGGCCTCGTCGCTCGAGGCGATCGTCACCGTCCCGTCGTCCTCCACGTCCATCTTCACGCCGCAGGTGGCCACGATGTCCCGGATGACTTTGCCGCCGGGGCCGATGACCTCGCGGATCTTCTCCGGCTTGATCTTGAGCGTGTAGATCCGGGGCGCGTAGGGCGACATCTGCAGGCGCGGCGCCGCGAGAGCCAAGCGCATGCGTTCCAGGATATACAGCCGCCCCTCGCGCGCCTGCGCCAGGGCCCGTTCCATCAGTTGGGCGGTGATCCCTGCGATCTTGATGTCCATCTGCAGCGCCGTCACGCCTTGTTTCGTGCCGCAGACCTTGAAGTCCATGTCGCCCAGGTGATCCTCCAGCCCCAGGATGTCGGAGATGATCATGACCTGGTCGCCTTCTTTGATCAGGCCCATCGCGATGCCGGCCACGGGCTCCTTGATGGGCACGCCGGCATCCATGAGAGCCAGGGTCCCGCCGCACACGGTCGCCATCGACGACGACCCATTCGATTCCAGAATGTCCGAGACCAGGCGCAGGGTGTAGGGGAACTCCTGCTTGGACGGGAGGATCGGCTTCAAGGCGCGTTCCGCGAGGGCGCCATGGCCGATCTCGCGGCGGCCCGGCGAACGCAACGGCCGCGCCTCGCCGACGCTGAACGGCGGGAAGTTGTAGTGCAGCATGAAGCTCCGGTAGTACTCGCCCTCCAGCGCGTCGATCCGCTGCTCGTCCTCGCTCGTGCCCAAGGTGACGACGGCGAGGGCCTGCGTCTCTCCACGCGTGAACAGCGCCGAGCCGTGCGCGCGCGGCAGGATTCCCACTTCGCACGTGATCGGCCGAATGTCCGCCGGGCCGCGCCCGTCGGCCCGCTTGCCGCGCTCCAGGATCATCTTGCGGACTTCGGTGTACTCGAGGCTGTGAAACACCAGCTTCACGTGGCGTTCGCGATCGGGGTCGTCCCCCTTCCTGAGCGCCTCCACCGCTTCCGCCATGATCTCATCCAAACGTTCCTGTCGCGCGGTCTTGTTGGGAATGAGGATCGCTTCCCGGATCTTCGCCGCCGTCAGCGCCTCCACGGTCGACGCCAGAGCCGGATCGATCTGCTCGGTCACCACCGGCCGCTTGGGCTTGCCGCTCACCGCCACCAACTTTTCAACGACCCCGACGATCCGCTTGATCTCCACGTGCGCCCGCTCGATGGCCGCGATCATCACGCTCTCCGGGAGGCCGTTCGCCCCGCCTTCGACCATCATGACGGCATCCGCCGTCCCGGCCACCACCAGATTGAGATCGCACTCCTCGAGCACGCCCAAGGCCGGATTGATCACGAACTCCCCTTTCAGCCGGCCCACCCGCACGGCGCCCACCGGTCCGTTGAAGGGGATGTTGGAGATGGCCAGCGCCGCCGATGATGCGATGATGCCGATCACGTCGGAGGTGCCGGACTGGTCCGCCGAGATCACCGTCGCGATCACCTGGGTCTCGTAGTACCACCCCTCGGGAAACAGCGGTCGGATCGGCCGATCAATCAGACGACTCGCGAGCTTCTCCCGCTCCGAGGGCTGGCCTTCCCTCTTGAAGTAGCCGCCCGGGATCTTGCCCGCGGCATAGGCTTTCTCCTGATAGTCTACGGTCAATGGCAGGAAGTCGACGTCCTTCTTCTCAGTCTGCCAAGCCACGGCCGTGGCCAGCACATACGTGTCACCATAGATAGCCAGGACCGAGCCATTGGCCTGCTTGGCCAAGTGACCGGTTTCCAGGCGAAGCGTGCGGCCCGCTAGTTCAAGCTCAACTGTCTGCGCCATGGGTGCTCTCTCCTTTGTGCTCTGAGGCGCCGGCAGATGTCCACGGATCTACTCTGCTGGCCGACCCCCAGCAGCCCAGATCGGTGTCCACCTGCGACGCCTTGGGGACAGATTTGAAATCTGTCCCCATCATGTCCTAGCGCCGAATCCCCAGTCGCGTGATCACGGTCTTGTATCGCTCCTCATCATAGCGGCGGAGATAATCCAGCAGCCAGCGCCGCCGGCTCACCATCATCAGCAGCCCGCGCCGTGAATGATGGTCCTTCTTGTGACCCCGGAAGTGCTCCGTCAGGTAGGTGATCCGGTTGGTCAGGATCGCGATCTGCACTTCGGGAGAGCCGGTGTCCCTCTCGTGAGTCTTGTATTGCTGAATGAGCGAGGCCTTCGCCTCTTTCGCTATCGCCATGTCTACTGTCCTCCTCCAGAACGGATCATGTCAGAACCTTCTCCAGTGTGATCATGGTGCCAGAGGGGGCCTGCTTCAGCTCCTCGGCGCTGCACGGGGCCTTGCCGATTCCCACCAGCCTGCCATCCGGCGACAGCAAGCGGACGAAGGCCCCGGCCATCCAGGCGCCTTCCGCGCTGACGACCCGCGACACCGGCACCGCCACCCCGTGGCGGAGCCCCTCGACCGCCTCGCGGTCGAGGCGCAGTGCCGGCAGGTCGGCCAAGGCCGCCGCCAGCGTGTACAGCCGCGTCTCGACCGCGCCGCGTTCCGCCAAGCCCGCCAGTTCGTCCAGGCTCACGGCTTCGTCAATGCCAAACCGACCTGCCCGCCGGCGCTCCAGGGCACCCAGATGTCCCCCCACACCCAAGGCCTCGCCGATGTCGGCGCACAGCGTCCGGACATAGGTCCCTTTGCTGCAGACTATGTCGAAGGTCACATCAATTGTAGCAGGAGGGGGCCCCGCCGCGGGGCTGATCGAAAGAATCTCCAACGAGCGGACCGCGAACTCGCGCGGGGATCGCGACACGGTACGCCCTGCGCGCGCCGCCTTGTACAGAGGAACGCCGCGCACTTTGACCGCGGAGTACATCGGCGGGACCTGGTGGCGCCGGCCGATGAAACGGTCCATGACAGCCACGATGGCCGCCTGATCCGGCAGTGTCTCCGCAACCCGTCCGACCATCGTGCCAGTCGCGTCCTGCGTGTCGGTCGCAAACCCCAGTCGGAGCACCGCACGGTAGGCTTTGTCCGCATTCATGAGATACTCAGCGATCCGCGTGGCCTTGCCCAGACACACCACCAGTACGCCGGTCGCTGCCGGGTCCAGCGTGCCGGTGTGGCCGACCTTGGGTACCCCGAGCAGCGTCCGCACCCGGACCACCACGTCATGGGATGTCCACCCGGCCGGCTTGTTGACGACCAGCACCCCGTCCATGGTCACGCCCGCCTGGCGATCGGCAAGATCAAGCTTCACGTGGGTCGTCCTTCGGCTCGGCCGTCTGGGGCCGCACCTGGTCCAGCAGAGTCATCACCCGCTTCACCCGATCAAGCGAGGTGTCCTTGACAAACGTCAGCGCGGGGATGTTCCGCAGCTTCAGGCGCCGCCCCAACTCGCTCCTGATGAACCCCTCGGCCCGCGCCAGCACCGCCAGCGTCTCCGCCTCTTGAGGACCCTGCTGCAAGACTGTCACATAGACCCAGGCCTGCCGCAAATCCGCTGTCACCTCCACGGCCGTCACGGTCACAAAACCGACCCGCGGGTCTTTGACCCGGCGCATCAGGATATCGGCGATCTCCATGCGGATCAGATCGCCTACCCGGTCGGTGCGCTTGTGGCCTGTCATGGGTCAAAGCAGCTCCACATGGTGCTCGATCAGCTCGACGGACGGATTCGCACGGATCGCGCTGACGACTGCGTCCAGCATCTGCCGCGCATGACGGCCATCGTTCGACACACAAGCCACGCCCAGGACCGCGCGCTGCCAGAGATCGTTCCCGTCCACTTCGGCGATGGCGACATTGAACGTCTTCTTGAGGCGGTCTTTCAGGCTCAGCAGGATCTGGCGCTTGCCTTTGAGCGAGCCGGTCCCCGGCAGGTGCAGATCAATCGTACAGACGCCAACAACCATAAGGCGGAAGGATCAGAGCTTCGCGGCAACCTTGTCGACAGTAAAGACTTCGAACCGGTCACCGGGCTTGATATCGTTGAAGTTCTCCACGGTGATGCCGCACTCGTACCCGGCCTGGACCTCTTTCACATCGTCCTTGAAACGCCGCAGCGAGGCCAATCTCCCCTCGTAGACGACCACGCCGTCCCGCACCACCCGCACACTCGCGCCGGATCGGACGATCGTCCCATCCGTCACGTAGCATCCGGCCACGGCCCCGACTTTCGCGATCACGAAGACCTGCCGCACCTCTGCTCGGCCCAGCACCCTCTCCTTGAGCGTCGGCTCCAGCAGCCCTTCCATCGCCGCCTTGATGTCGTTCAGCGCCTCGTAGATGATGCTGTACGTGCGGATGTCCACCCCTTCGCGCTCGGCCAAGGCCGCGGCCTTCGCCTCCGGCCGTACGTTGAACCCGATGATGATCGCGTTCGACGCCGCCGCAAGCTGGACGTCATTTTCCGTGACACCCCCCACCCCTTTCAGCAGGACATGCGGCTTGACCGCGTCGGTCCCGAGCCGTTCAATGGCGTCCGCGATGGCTTCCGCCGAGCCCTGGACATCGGCCCGGATGAGGATCCCAAGGTCCTTGACCATGCCTTCCGCCACCTGGGCAAACAGGTCGTCTAACGTCACCTTGCGTGCGGGAGCCGCGCCGGCGGTCCGCTGCTTCTCGAGGCGGGACTCGGCGATCTCGCGGGCGATCCTCTCATCCTTGGTCACCACGAACTCGTCGCCGGCCATCGGCACTCCCAGCAGACCGACCACCGCCACCGGGATCGCGGGTGTCGCCTCCTTGACCGACCGGCCCGCATCGTCGAAGAGCGCGCGGACACGCCCGCTGAAGGTGCCGACGACGAACGGATCGCCGGCATGCAGCGTGCCCGTCTGCACGAGCACGGTGGCGACCGGGCCGCGCCCGCGATCGAGTTTGGCCTCGATCACGGTGCCCTTCGCCAGTCGTGCGGGGTTGGCGCGCAATTCCAAGACTTCCGCCTGCAGCAAAATCATCTCCAGCAGGGTGTCCAATCCGGTCTTCTTCTTGGCCGACACCTCGACGTAGATCGTGTCCCCGCCCCAGGCCTCGGGCACGAGTCCGCGTTCCGCCAATGAGTTCTTGACCCGATCCGGGTTGGCGTCCGGCTTATCCATCTTGTTGATCGCCACGATGATCGGCACGCCCGCGGCGCGCGCGTGATCGATCGCCTCGATGGTCTGCGGCATGACGCCGTCGTCGGCCGCAACGACAAGGACCACCAGATCAGTGACCTTCGCGCCCCGGGCCCGCATGGCGGTGAAGGCCTCGTGGCCCGGCGTATCCAGAAAGGTGATGGACTTGCCATGCACGCGCACAACGTAGGCGCCGATGTGCTGCGTGATGCCGCCGGCCTCTCCCTCGGTGACCCGCGTTTGACGAATCGCGTCCAACAGCGACGTCTTGCCGTGGTCCACGTGGCCCATGATCGTGACAACCGGCGGCCGTGGGACCCGCGCGTCTTGTGTCTCTTCAGGTTCCTGGAGCAGCGCTTCCGCCGGGCGCTCGGCCGTCATCTCCACCTTCACGCCGAACGACTCGGCGACCAGCGTGGCCGCGTCCGGCGAAATCGGCTGGTTCAGGGTCAGCATCGTTCCCATGTCGATCAGCTTGCGGATCACTTCGGCGGGTTTCTGGCCGAGCGCCTCGGCAAAGTCCTTGACGGTCAGCCCTTCCGACAGCTTGACCGCTTTCATGCGGGGCTTGGTGACCTCGGCCGGCGGACCGCTCGGCACGTGCCGGGTTTTCTCCTCGCGCCGGTGCATCGGCATCGCGCGCAGGTCGCGCCACCGGGTCGCGTCATCGCGGGTGGGAATCGGTTCCTCTTCCCGCCCCCGCCCGACCCGGCGGAGTTTCTTGACCTTGTCCTTCAGGCCGAGCAGGTCACCCTGCGGCGCTTCCGGAGACAGCCCCTTTTTGCTTGCCGGGGGACGATCGACTTCGGAGATAGACAGGGGCGGCTGTGGAGGAAGCGTCATCGGTGGCGTCAGGGAGGCTGGGGCTCCAACGGGTCCCGTAACTGTTGACTCAACACCGCCTGGGCGGGCAGGACGTGAAGTAGGCTCCCCGTGGACCGGGCTTGGCGGCTGTGGCGGGGTCATCTTGGAGAGGTCGGTGGGACCGGCGCTGACCACCACGGCCGGCTCCTCGACCGGCTTGAGCGGCGCGACCTCGTCCACCATGGGCGTCTCGCTTGGCCGCCGTTTGACCAGGATCATTTTCTTCTCCGCTTTCGGCGGCTCGATGACCGGAAGAGGTGCCTTCTTGGTTTTCAGTGCGGCGGGATGGCCCCTCTCCCTGTCGGCTTTTTCGGGCTTGTCCGGCTTTTCTTCAAGCGACTTGGCGGGCTTGGCAGCTTCGACGGTCTTGAGGGGCTTGACGAGAGAAGCGGGCGCGGGTTTCTTGGCCTTCCCGGCGGCCTTCGCCAGGATCTTCGCCACCGTGTCGTCCTCGAGGGCGGCCATATGGTTCGAGACCGTCACCCCGATCCCCTTGAGGTCGCTGATCAGATCCTTGCTGGGGATTCCGAGTTGCTTCGCTAGTTCGAAAACCCGCATGCCCGTCCGTGCCCTTGGGCTACCCGGTCGCTGCCCCTGAATCCGCTCCCCCCGCAGCAGGGGCGGCCTGAGGCTCTGCCTCCTGGGCGCTCGCTTGCTGCGCGGCCGCCGCGGCTGATTCCGCTTGCACCAACCGGGCGTGCTGTTCTTGCAACTGCAGCGCGATAGCCGCCCGAGTCTCCTGATCCCTTACAACCCGTTCCTTCTCGTACTCGCTGGCCCCGATGATATCGATCTTCCAACCGGTCAGCTTGGCGGCCAGCCGGACGTTTTGCCCGTTGCGTCCGATGGCCAGCGAGAGTTGGTTGTCCGCGACCACGACCAGCGCCGACTTCTTTTCCTCATCCAATCCCACCTTTTCAATGACAGCGGGGTTCAAGGCCTCAGCGATAAAGACCCGCGAGTCCTGCGTCCACGCGATGATGTCGATTTTCTCGCCCCGCAGTTCCCGCACCACCGCCTGGACCCGCGAGCCCTTCATGCCCACGCAGGCCCCGACCGGATCGACGGCGCGATCCCGCGAGGCGACGGCGATCTTGGTCCGATCGCCGGGCTCGCGGACGACGCCCTTGATCTCGACGATCTTCTCGGCGATCTCCGGCACCTCCGCTTCGAACAGCTTGACGATGAAGTTCGGATGGGTCCGGGAGAGAATCACCTGCACGTCGCGCTGTGTCCGTTTGACCTCCAGCAGGTAGGCTTTGATGCGGTCCCCGCGCCGGTACGTCTCCCGTGGAATCTGTTCGTGCGCCGGCAAGATCGCCTCGGTCTTGCCGAGGTCCACGATGTAGTTACGGCGCTCCTGGCCCAGAATGATGCCATTGACGAGGTCGCCTTGGCGAGCCGAATACTCCCGCTGGACGACTTCCCATTCGGCTTCGCGGACTTTCTGGAAGATCACCTGCTTGGCCGTCTGCGCCGCGATCCGCCCGAAGTCCTCGATCTCGATGACCGATCCGATCTCATCGCCGAGTTCGGCCTCGGTGTCGACTTTGCGGGCCTCCTCCAGGGAGACCTCGGACTTCGGGTTGGTCACCTCGTTGACGATCTTCTTCAGGGAGATGGCCTCGACTTCCCCGCTCTTGCGATCGATCCGCACCTGAATGTTCTCGGCCGCCCCGTACTTCTTCTTCGCGGCGGTGAGCAACGCTGACTCCACCGCCTCGAGGATGCGTCCCGCATCGATTCCTTTTTCCCGCCCGATTTGTTCGATCACCGCCAGGAGCTCTCGACTCATCGCCCTGTTCCGTCCCTCTCAGAATTCCACTTCCAGCCTGGCTTCCAGAATCTCGGCCAGCGGGAGCGCCACCGGCGTTCCCTCACCGACGCGCTTGGCTTTCGGGGCCTGCGCCTCCACCCACACCTGCGTCCCGTCCAGCTTCTGGATCCGCCCGACGACCACCGCCTGCCCGAGCACCGGCTTGGCCATTTTAAAGCGCGCCAGCTGCCCTTGGAAGCGCTCATAGTCCCCGGGTCGCCGGATCGGGCGGTCCAGCCCCGGCGAGGACACCTCCAGCCGATACGCGTGGGGGATCGGATCCTCCGCATCCAGCGCATGCCCGATCAGCATGTGGGCGCGCTCACAGTCGCCCAGGGTCACGCCCCCTTCCCCCTGATCAGTCGGCCGTTCGATGAACACCCGGATCAGGGTCTTAGGGCCGCGCCCTCGCGCTTCCACGTCAACGAGGACCAACCCGAGAGAAGCGAGCACGGGCTCGGCGATCCGCTGGACCACGGAGCCAACGCGCTCGGATCCCCGGGCTGGTCCCGGTGGCGCACCGCCGGCTGGCGTTAAGGGATTGCCTTGACCCGTCATGACCGAAAAAAAAGTGGGCCGAGCCCACTTTCAACGCCGCACCATACCACACCGATCCTTGCGAAGGCAAGGGGGAACTAGGCGCGGATACGCAGGAAACGGTCTCGCACGAGACGGGTCACGGGGCCCGGCGTGCCGGCCCCGATCCGACGACCATTGACGCAGGCGACCGGGAGCACTTCGATCGTTGTGCCCGTCAGCAGGACTTCGTCGGCCGTGTAGAGCTCGGCTTCGGTGACGGGCTCCTCTTTGACCGCCACCCCGGCTTGCTGGGCCACTGTCAGCACGACCTTGCGCGTCACTCCTGAAAGCAGTAGGGGCCCTTCGGGCGGCGTGATCACGACACGGTCCCGCACCACCGCGACATTGCTCGTCGTGCCTTCCAGGACGCAGCCGTCCCGCACGAAGAGCGCCTCAAACGCCCCCTTCTCTCTGGCTTGCTGCTTGGCGAGCACGTTTGCCAGGAGGCTGACCGACTTGACGTTACACCAAGCCCACCGGATGTCAGGAACGGTGACGACCTCCACGCCGCTGGCGTAGAGAGCCGGATCGGGCGGTACCAGGGCGCGGACCGTGATGACCACGGTCGCCGGCACGTGGCTGACGAGCACATGGTCCCGCGGGGCCACGCCCCGGGTGATCTGGATGTAGACCTTGGCTTCAGGGTACCCGCTGCGCGAGATGGCTTCGGAGACCAGCGCGGTCCAGCGCTCTCGGGTATAGGGAACCGGAATCGCCACGGCGCGGGCGCTCCGCTCGAGGCGGTCGAGATGCTCCGCCAAGTGGAACGGGCGCCCAGCGTAGACCCGAATGAGCTCGTAGACGCCGTCGCCGAACTGAAAGCCACGGTCTTCGACCGAGACATGGGCCTCGGAGAGCGGCAGGAAGGCCTCGTTGACAAAAGCAATATCAGGCACGCCCGGGCCTCAGCCAGACACTGGGTCCTCACCCGCCACGGTGACGAGGTAGACCCGCCGGTCCTCGGGGGTGAACTTCCAGCCCATCCGCTTCTCGAACACGAGCCGGTGGACGCCGGACTTCAGCGCCCGGAACTCGAAGGTCCGTTTGCCCGAGTCGATGGCGTTGTTGCTGTCCCCAAAGCTGCGGTCGTACTCGTCGTTGAGTAACGCGAGCGCTTCGGGATCATACGACGGCACGTACATCTCGCCCCGGGTCCGGTCTTCCCACAACCGGATAGCAAAGGACTCGCCAACGTTCGTCTCCAGGACTTTCTCTTCCCGCCCGCCCTCTTCGATCCCCACAGCCTGCATTTCATGCTCTCTCGCGATGGGCGCTATCTTACGCGAGCCGACAGAGTGAGTCAAAGCTTCAAGGTGAACCGCAAGCCCACTCCCGGAGCGAGGCCTTCTCGGCGTGCGAAGCCGGCACGAGTCTCGATCACATAGCGGGCCTTTTCTGGGGGCGGGCCGTACTCCGGACAGGTCTCGGAGAGGCAAGGGGTGACGTCTTCCGTGATCAGGACCACACGCTTGCCCTCGTCAAGCCAGAGGATGTCCACGGGGAAGCGGTACTGGCGCGTGTTGCGGCGGTGGAAATCCGCCCGCTCGTAGATGAACAGCATTCCCCAGTTGGGGGGGAGACTGTCTCGGAACGCCAGTCCCGTATACAAGAGCAACGGGCTGTCGGCGACCTCGACGGTCATCTGGGTGCCCGACGGGAAACTGACCACCATGGAGTCGGGCCCCTGGCCCGTCGACATGAAGTAGCTGCCCACCATCAGCAAGGCCAATGCCAGAGCGGCGAGGACGCCTAACCGAACCGCTTGGGACTTCTCCATAGGTTGCACTACCTCCTACCGTACATGTCACCCTCTCGTGTAAGCTGAACACCGACGAACACGCGAGGCTACCACGGATGCGGCACGGCGCTAGGGCTTTTGTTCAGTCCCAAACAGGTCTTCCGGCCTATGCGAGGCGAGCAGATTCGCATTGACAAGAGCCACGCGCCCTTCTAGAATTTCTGGTTACCATATCACGGGTGCGGTGACGTGGGCCATCCGCCGTGCACGAGGGCATCCGAAACGCAGAGATAAGTTTTTCACAGTGCTTCAGGGAAGGAGGCGTGGGTTATGGCGTTACTGATTACGGAAGAGTGTATTTCCTGCGGGGCCTGCCTCCCCGAGTGCCCGAACGAGGCGATCTTCGAAACCCGCAGTGACTCCGAGACAAAAGGCTACCATGTCGGTGACGGCCAGGGCGTCGGCGATAATATCTACGTCATCACGCACGAACGGTGCACCGAATGTGTCGGACACTTCGACGAGCCCCAGTGCGCCGCAGTCTGTCCGGTGGATAATTGCTGCATCTCCGATCCTGC
>VBOO01000294.1 GCA_005877505.1 Nitrospirota bacterium | reverse complement strand
CCCTCGATTCAACTGGGGACCCTCGCCTCCCTGCTCAAAGCCCAGGGGATCGGCGTCAAGACCTACCACCTGTACCTGCACTTCGCCTACCAGATCGGACCGCCCCTCTACGAAGTGCTGTGCGAGAAACGGGGCCTGCTCGGCGAGTGGCTTTTCTCGCACCTCCTGTTCCGCGACAACCCCAAGAACAGCGAGTACACCCGGACGTTCAAGCCCATCTTCGAGTCGGTGGCCCGGGAGACCGGGTATGCTCAATCGCACCTCGAAGAGCTGAAGCTGCACGGAGCCCCGCAGTACCTGACGCGGATGCTCACGGAGATCGACTGGGGCCGATATACGGTCGTCGGCTTTACCTCCACGTTCGATCAAAATATCGCCAGCCTGACGATGGCGAAACTCATCAAGGACCTCTGCCCGTCAGTGAAGATCGGCTTCGGGGGCGCCAACTACGACGGCGAGATGGGACTGGAGCACCTGCGCGCCTGGCCCTGGATCGACTACGTCGAGGTGGGCGAAGGGGAAGGGCCGTTCCCGGCGCTGGTGCGCCAGCTCCTGGACGGCGAGGAGCACGAAGAGGCGCCGGTCGGCGTGGCCTACCGCAAGGACAACGCAGTCCAGTTCACGCCGAGCCCGCACCTCTTCGTCGAGTTCCACAAGACCGGCCCGCCCGACTATGACGATTACTTCGAGCTACTCGATCAGTTGGACCCGCAACGCTCCCAGAGCCTCAACCGCATCCTCCTGTACGAGGGCTCTCGCGGGTGCTGGTGGGGCGAGAAGCACCATTGCACCTTCTGCGGGCTGAACGCGCAGGCCATGGAGTTCCGCGCCAAGGCCCCTGCGCAGGTCTTCGAGGAATTCACGGTTCTCTCCAGCCGCTACAACACCACGCGGTTTCGCTTCGTGGACAACATCATCGACATGAAGTACATCGACGAGCTGTTCACGAAGTTCGCCGAGGAGCGGCTCGATTATGAAGTCTTTATCGAGACCAAGAGCAACCTCAGCAAGCGGCAGATCCAGACCCTCGCGCGCGGCGGGGTCAAGTCCATGCAGCCCGGCATCGAGAGCCTGGGCCAGAACCAGCTCACCGAGATGAAAAAGGGCGTGAGCCCCCTGCAGAACCTCCAGACCTTAAAGTGGAGCAGCTACTACGACATACACCTCGCCTGGAACATCCTGCTGGGCTTCCCCGGAGAGACCAACGAGGACTACCGGAGGCAGCTCGCCCTGATTCCCTCGATCCTCCACTTCCAGCCGCCGGAGGCCGTGGGCGAGATCTGGATCGAGCGGTTCAGCCCCTACTGGAAATGGCCGGAGCAGAACGGCATTCGGATCACCGGGCCGGGGCTCGCCTATGAGTACGTCTACGATCCGCGCCTGGTGGACCTCAACAAGATCGCCTACGACTTTGAATACGAGTTGATCGAAAAGCGCGTGGACCCGAGTCTCGTGGAGGAGCTGACCCGGCTCACGCACGAGTGGCAGCGTCTGCACGCCACGGACGACAAGCCGTTCCTCTACTACTCAAAGGCCATGAACTTCGTCACGGTCTTCGACGGCCGCGCGCCCGACAAGCCCGTTAAGCTGCGCTACGACTGGCCACAGGCCTTCATCGTCGAGTTCTGCAACGACGCGCCCAAGTACTTCGGGCAGATCAGGGGCGAGTTGAATGACCGGGCTGGCGGGGCCGGCTATGACGAGGCGACGATCACGCAGGCCCTGGACGAGCTGCTCCGGAAGCGCATTCTCTACGAAGAAAAAGGCCGCTACTTCACCCTCGCCCTGCCCGTCAACAGGACGTTCTAGCTATTGATTCTTCAGCGGGATCGTGATGATCATCCCACCCATCACGTCATTCAGCTTGTAGTTCTTCTTCGGACTGTCCGGGTGGGTGTTGTGGCACCCGATGCAGGCCTGCGAGACGGCCCTGTCGGCATAGATCGCCTGCACGTACGGCTCGTGCCCGATCATGACCACTTCGCTATACCGACGATCGGGATGCTGCAGGGTCTCCGAGAGCCCTGTGTTCTCGA
>VBOO01000293.1 GCA_005877505.1 Nitrospirota bacterium | reverse complement strand
TTGACAAACCTCTTTCGCTTGGCGCGCACCTTCAGAAACTCCTTGCCTTCCATGTAGAGCCGCCGCCGGTCGTTGGCGTCGAAGATCGCGCGCCGCAGGATCCGGAAGATGACGTGCGGCCGGAAGTAATACCGGTCGTAGAACCGCTCGACCGCGTGCATGATGTCTTTTCTGCTTAGCCCTGGATATTCAAAGACGGGGAGTTGATGTCCCTCGTCGTCCGTCATCACCGAATCGACGACATAGTGGTGTTTCTTCAAGTAGGCATCGAACTCCGTGCCCGGATACGGATGAGACATCGAAACCTGAATCGTCTCCGGATCGAGCTCCTTGGCAAATTGAATGGTCCGCTCGATCGTCTCCGGCGTTTCCCCTGGATGCCCGACCTGGAAATCGCCGTGCACCACGAGGCCCAGCTTCTTGCAATGTTTCATGAACTCGCGCGCCTGCTCGATGGTCGCGCCTTTCTTGATGTTCTTCAGGATCTGCGGATCACCGGACTCAAACCCGACGATCAGCAACCGGCAGCCAGCCTCTTTCATGGCTTTTAGGGTCTCGTAGCCAGCCGTCACCCTGGAGTTGCAGGACCAGGTGAACTTCAAAGGCTTGAACGCCTCGCAGATCTCGATCGTGCGGTCCTTAGCCCAGGGAAACGTGTCATCGTCGAAGAAAATTTCCTTCGCCTGGGGGAAGTACTCCAGGCAACGCTTCACCTCCTCGACAACATTGGAAACGCTGCGTGTCCGCCAGGGATGGCCGCTCATTGTCTGCGGCCAGAGACAGAACGTGCACAATGCCGGACAGCCCCGCGAGGTGTAGAAGGCCACATAGGGGTGCTTCAAATAAGGAATGTCGTACCGCGTGATGTCGAGGTCCCGCTTATACACATCCACCGCGAAGGGAAGGGCGTCGAGATCCTCGATCTGCGGGCGGTCCGGATTGTGGACGATGCGTTCCTCCTTCCTGAAGCTGATGCCGGCAATCTCCTCCAACTTCTTCCCCTCGGCAAATTCCGCCACGGGGTAGTCGAATTCCCGCCTAACCACGAAATCAATCGCCGGTGAGGCTGTCAGACTTTGCTCCGGCTGAACGGTCACGTGCGGACCGACGAAAGCGATCTTGATGTCGGCATTCGCTGATTTGATTGCTTCAGCGAGCCGGACATCGCTGCGAAAGCCGGCGGTGCTGGTAAAGAGCACGAGAAATTCGTACTCGGCGGCGACCTTGATCGTTTCCTCCGGGGTCACGTCATGGGACGGGGCGTCCAAGAGCCGGCTGTCTTTGATCATACCGGCCGAATAGGCCAGCCACACTGGATACCAGAAGGAAGGAATCTCACGGGTAGCCTGATAGCGCGAGCTGGCCCCGCCGTCGAACATCTCGAATGAGGGGGGATTTAAGAGCAAGGTCTTCATCGTTCTCTCCTTTACGCTCTCGACTTCGTCAGGATCTGTGCAAGACGTATATGACGGATCGTCTCTTGAAGTCCGTGCAAGAGACCGTACTGCGGGCGATACGACAGGACGCGTTTGGCTTGTTCAATATCTGCCTGATCGTGCGGCAGATCCCCCGGTTGGGGCGACGCATAGGTGGGGGAGAGGTCCGTGTGCAGGACCTTCTGGAGGATTGCACACAACTGGTTCACGGTCGTCCGGCGGCCGGTGCCGACATTGAACACCTTTCCGGACAGGCCGGGAACCTCGCAGGCGGCCAGGACGGCGGACACGCAGTCCGCGATGAAGGTGAAATCGCGCGACTGCTCGCCGTCCCCGTAGATCGTCGGAGCCGTCTCAGCCAGGAGGAGAGAGATGAATTTGGGAATGACCGCGGCGTAGGTCGAGGCCGCATCCTGACGAGGGCCGTAGACATTGAAGAAGCGCAAACAGACCGTGTCAAGGCCATAGAGCGACCAAAACATCTGGCAGTAATGCTCGCCGGTGAGCTTGCTGACCGCATAGGGCGAGGAGGTGGGAGACGGCAGCATGCTCTCAGATCTCGGGATCATCGGATTCTCCCCGTACACGGCCGACGAAGA
>VBOO01000067.1 GCA_005877505.1 Nitrospirota bacterium | reverse complement strand
AGGCCCTCGCGAAACAGCGCATGAGCCGCGAGATCCAGCGGCTCAAGCTACTGGTCAAAGAGCTCTACGGCTTAGAGAATGTCCCGGCCCGAAGTCCCAAGATGCAGGCCCTGTTGGAGCAGGTCGCCCGCGTCGCCGAGAGCGATGCCACGATCTGCATCTCCGGCGAGACCGGCACCGGCAAGGAAGTCATCGCCCGTGTCATCCACTGCAACAGCCAGCGGGCGCGGGGCTCCTTCATCGCGGTCAACTGCGGCGCGATCCCGGAGAGCCTCTTCGAGAGCGAACTCTTCGGCCACGTCAAGGGGGCCTTCACCGGCGCCCTAGCCTCGAAACGCGGGCTCTTCCAGAGCGCCGAGGGGGGGACGCTCTTCCTCGACGAGATCGGCGAGATGCCGCTGAACCTGCAGGTCAAGCTCCTGCGAGCCATTCAGGAGCGCGAAGTCCTGGCAGTGGGCAGCGAGCGTCCCACCAAGATCAACGTCCGCATCATCACCTCGACCAACAAAGATCTGAGCGCGGCGGTCCGCGCCGGGACCTTCCGGGAGGACCTCTTCTACCGGATTCAAGTCTTCCCGATGATGGTCCCCCCGCTCCGCGAACGGCGGGACGACATTCCCTTGTTGGCCCAGCATTTCCTGCAACAAAGCTGCCGGCGGATGCACAAAGAGATCCGGGGGTTCCTCCCCGCAGCCATGCAGAAGCTGATGCTCTACTCCTGGCCCGGCAACATCCGCGAACTGGAGAATACGATCGAAAAGGCCGTCGTCCTCTCCAGCCAAGACATGATCACGTCCGACCTGCTCCCGAGCGTGATCGAGACCACCGAAGGCCAGGCGAAACCGTTGACGGAAGCCAAGGAGGAGTTCGAGCGGAACTACCTGAAGGGGATGTTGCAGCTCACCGGCGGCAACATTTCACGCGCCGCCCAGATTGCGGGCCGGTATCGCGCCGACTTCTACAAGCTGCTCAAGAAGCACGGGCTCCACCCTGGGGACGCCAAGGAGGAGAAAGACACAGACTCGGCGAAGTCGGCGTAACAGATCCTGAAAGCGCGTTGGGTCCCCGCACGTTTCGGGTCGTATCCCCGACCGGCGTGAACGCGCGGAGCATCCTGCTCCGCGTGTCAGAACGCGGCGACCTTAAAAAAAACTCGCCCAATCAGCTCCTCGGATGAGCCATACCCGTAGACCGCATCACGGTACTGGTTGTAGACCAGCTCGAATGAGACGGCCTGTTTGTCGGCCTTCCCCAAGGGGATGAGCAGGCTATTGATCAGATTGACCGATTGGACCTCATACAATCCGTCATCGCTCTTGCTTCGCGAGTAGAACCCATACGTCGTGAGCGTGAGCGCGCGGGAGGGCGGCGCGTAGCTGAATGAGAGCATCGCCGTGGGCGTGGTGGTGCGCACGCCTGACCAACTGTAGCGGTCTTCACTCACGCTCAACGACGGCATAATGGTGATCGACCCCGTCGGACGGTACGTTCCGGTGATCTGATGATAGGAGGAAACCACCTTCTTGCTGGGATCGACTTTGTTCGTCGAGGGCGAATAATTCGACACCATCGTGAAGTCCCATTTCGGTCCCCCATAGTAGTACAGCCAGGCTCCCCAATCCGCGATCCAGCTCTCCTGAGGAGCCTGGGTCGTGGGTCCTCCCACCGTCTCTGAACTCCCCCGTTGATAAGAGAAGCCGAGCATGCTCCCGCCGGGGAGCGAGATGCCGAGCGCTGGTCCGCCCAGCGTCTTCGTCGTGCGTGGACGCCGCGGGTCTTCTGCCACATTGTCCCAGAAATTTGAGAACAGGGCCTTGAGGCGGAACGGACCGAACTTCTGGCCGGCCCACATCTCGGTGCCTTCCTGGTCGAGCCGCCAGGTCGAGCCGGGCGCCTGCCTGAAGCTCGGTCCGACAGACCGGTATTCGGCCCCATAGCCGAAAGAGTCCACGTCGCTGCCTAGTCTGAAACGGAGCAGTCGGTTCTTTTGCTCATGATATAACTTGTCCCTCTGAGAGTCGAACGAACTGAAGGCGACCTGGCCCTCGCCCGTCACGTTCCCCGGTAGCGCTGATTTCACCAGAAAGTCCAGCGCATCGTGCTGGACGCCGTCGTCCTGCAATTTCATAGGGGCCCGAGGGTCCTGGTCGAAGTAGGAGGGTTTGATGGAAAGGGATGAACGGTCCATTCCCTCCGCCCGGGCGTCCTCGACCACTCCCGACACGCTCTGCCAGAGAAAGAACGCCCCCAGCACGGCTCGAATGATGAGTGGTACTCGCATAGCCTTCTCGCGAACGGATCTCGGCGGAAAGGGCCCTCCGTGAATTGCGGTCTCAGGGACCGGCGGATTTCAGGATTTGGGGCAGCAGGACACGCGCCTCGAAAAACTCGATTGCCAGCGCTCGGGCCGCTCGGGCGTGCCGCTCGTAGTCTCTCGCGACGCGGTCGAGCGCGTCGGCTGCTTCCTCCGCAGTGTGCCAGGTGAGGAGGCCCAACCCGGTCGGGACTCGACTGGTGAACCCTGTGTCCTGCACGACGCAGGGGCGCCCAGCCGCCAAGAAGCAGACCGTACGATCGCTGAACCAGCCGGAATTCAGGCGGACATAGCAATCCTTTTCCACCGAGAATTCACCCTTTGCGCCGAGGACATATCGCCGATAGGACCCGGCAGACTTGGTCAGGGTGTAGGGATCCCTCAACCCCCACCCATGGGAGGAAAAGCGCGCCCGATCGGCTTCATCAATATTAGCGAGGGCCAGCTCGAGGCGCTCGCTCGTGCGCGCCGGCAGAGCCACGACCTGCTCGAAGTTGGGATGCTTGGACCAGAGATAGATCTCACCGTCAATGACCAGGTCTTTGCCCTTATTGCGATAGGTCGCAATGGATCTCCAGGAGGCATTGGCACGCCCTGCTGGCGCGTCCCAGAGATCCACAAGGACAGGCGGGTGAGTCTTGCGCCAGGCAATCCCTCCGGATGGGATCCGAGAACTGGGCTCTCCCACGTTCCATCCATACGAGAAGTGCAGATCGTGGGCCTCTAGATATTCTCGGCTGGCTCGGTCTCCCTGGGCGATCCGGACCTGTTCAAGTCCGGGATCGGTGTCGATGTACACCAGGCAGCCCTTTCGACGCTGATCGGGGTCCGGTAGCGTCGCGCCGCAGAGGTTCACGATCAGGTCCGCGTGCTCCAGCAACTCTCGCACCGCCGACTTCCCCATCCCGAACCACCGATTGGTCAAACAGTCGTAATACGCCCAGCTCTCGGACAGACCGAACTGCCGAAACGTGTCCCGCAGAAACCGGATATTATCGTTCGCGGACTCGGCGATGGACAGGCGCCGTGGCGAATAGGGCGGAGCCCCGGAGTTCTCCACGTAAAAGCAATCGCAGCCGAGCCGGCGGAATCCAAGGAGATGATGAAGCACCTGCCAGGCCATGCCGCCAAGAGGATACTGTCCCATCAGGCCGAGCACGACGATGCGCATCATGCCTCTCCCTCCATCTTCACCAGTCCCCTCCTCTTGGCTCTCGGCTCACGTTTTCTGGAACACTTGGTGGCCCCAGAGCCACTCGTCCCGCCAGACCTCGACACCGCCGAGGGCCTGTAAGCGTTGGAAGGTCGGTCCGAAATCCTGAATGATGTGCTGGGGACGTTGCTCATCAATCTCTCCATGGAACCGACCAATCAGGAATCCTCCCGGCTTCAGCGCGTTCCAGAGCTCCTCGACCGCCGCGACCGGATCATACAGGTGCTCAAACACGTCCATCGCCGTGATGACATCAAAGGCTTGACTCGGGAGCCGGTCGATCTTGAGATCAATACATTGGACCGGCAGGTTTCGGATGGCAAAGCGCCACTGACTGAAGCGGAGCAACGTTGAGCTGATGTCCGCCAAAACGGTCTCGAGCCCGTGCCGGGCAAAAAGAATCCCGCCTGAACCCACACCAGCACCGAAGTCCAGGTAGCGCTGACAGCCATGGTCCTGGGCAAACTGCAAGGCCACGACGTAGGCAAGCGGGGAGGCATCGTCGCGTAACGTGTGCCACCACATCAGATCATAGAGATAGGCCACACTGCGATCGTAAAACCGCTCAACGCTCTGGCGGTCACTCCGGTCCACATTCTCCCGCCATTCCTCTTCCACGGCTGCGACCCCGCCTCTGCACCACTCCTCGAGCGCGACACGCTCGTGACAGCCGAGGTACCGGCCAAGTTCGGCGATGCAGGTCTCTTGCAAATCTTTGTCCTTCTCCAAGAGGAGCGCGCGTTCCCACGCGCGCCGATGTTCGGCGAGCAGGCCCTCCTGACTGAGGTAAAACTCCTCGACTGTCAGCTGTTTCCGCTCGACACAGTGCCAGAGCTCCTTCAAACGATCAGGTGCGAGAGTGTTCATGTTCACCCCAAGGCCTCGCCGAGCAGCCGCGGGAGGACCTTCTCGGAGTTGAAATACTCCTCGGCGATCGCCAGCGCTGCCCGGCTATGCCGCTCATAGTCTTTCTCCACGATGGAAAGGTGTCGGGACGCCTCCTCTATATCGCGAAAGCGAAAGAGGCCCTCTGCGTCCGGCAGGAAGCGGCTCGGGCCCGTATGCTGGACGACCGCCGGCTTCCCGCTCGCGAGGTAGCAGAGCGTCCGGTCGCTGATCCAGGCGTTCTGCAGGCGTGCGCAGGACGGTTTCGCGCAGCTAAACTCGCCGCGGGATTGCTGGATGTAGCGCTGGTAGCCCCATGGGGTGCAGGCGACTGCATGGGCATCACGGACACGCCAGCCCCGTTTACGGAGCATGACGCGCTCTTGTGTGTCCGTCTCGTTTGCCGCGAGACAGACCGCCAACTCGAGCGGCTTGGGGGAGCACCGTGGCAGGTCCAGAAATGGCAGGAAGCCATCCCGCTTTCCGTTGTAGTAGCTCTGTCCCTGAAATTCCATCATCGAGCCCCACCAGTGGGTCACGGTGGTGTAGGGGGCCGTGGACTTCGACCGAATCGGCGGCCACGCAGGCAGAAACACAGGCGGCGGGGTATAGTGCCACCGCAGCCCACAGTCCGGAAACAGGGCTCCCAGACGGCCCACGGTCTCGCCGATCGTGAAGTACACGTCGTGCCTCGCCACGCGCATCAGCCCCGTGTGCATCCAGATCTGCGACTGGCCAGGGTCGATGTCCACGAAAGCCGATCGCCGGAAGCGCCCCACTAACTGCGGTGGAATATCGTACGCGAGGTTCAGCAGCAGGTCCGCCACGCCTGCCGCGTCGAGGTCCAGGCAGCCCTCCGCCGCACCTCGCGGCAGCGGCTCACCGGTCCAGGAGCAGACAGCGACACAGTCCGCGAGCCCATACCGCTCCAGGCTCCTCTTCAGGGCAGCCACGTTCGCCTTCACCTCGGGCACGGGAGTCCTGGGGAGGATCCCCTCCAGCCAGATCACTTGGCAGCCGAGCGCCCGCAGCCCGAGGGCCCAGTTGAGATAGACCCACAGATGGCCGCCGCCCCGCGGATAGGAGAGGGTGTTGGCTAAGACCGAGACCGTGAGACTCATGGCCTCCCCCATGACCGCACAGGGCCGGCGCTGGCAGCCGTTGACACCGCCGACTCCACTTCCGCAAGTCGCCCGTTTTCGATCGCCAGCAGCACGTCGCATGTCGTGAGCGTGCTCGGGCGATGGGCGATCATGAAGGTCGTACGGCCGTGCATGAGGCGTTCCATCGCCTCCATGATCGCGGCTTCGGTCCTCATATCAACGGAACTGGTGGGCTCGTCGAGGATGAGGATGGGCGCGTCCTTCAGGAAGGCACGGGCGAGCGAGATGCGCTGGCGCTCGCCGCCCGAAAGGCGCATGCCGCGCTCACCGACCTGGCTCTCGTAGCCCTGGGGGAGGCCGAGGATGAACTCGTGGGCGTTCGCCGCTTTCGCTGCGGCGACGATATCGTGGCGACTGGCACCGGGGCACGCGTAGGTGATGTTCTCGGCGATGCTCGTCGAAAAGAGCACGGGCTCCTGGAGGACGATGGCGAACTGGTTCCGCAGGTCTGTCAGCTTGTAGTCGCGCAGATCGACACTGTCGAGGAGGATCTGGCCGGCGGTCGGGTCGTAGAAACGGGTCAACAGACCCGCGAGAGTCGTCTTGCCCCCGCCCGTCGCGCCCACGATGCCCACGCGGGCCCCAGGACTTATTTCGAACGAAATGTCGCGCAGGACCGGGTGATCGTCGTCGTACGCGAAGGAGACCTTCCGGAAGGCCACCGCGCCTACAGCACGAGCGAGGGCCCTGGGATCCTGCCGTTCGGCAACATCAGGCGCTTCATCGAGGAGGGAGAAGGCCCGCTCGGCGCTGGCCAGAGACCTCTGCAGATGTCCCGCGAGCCAACTGAGAGTCTGGAGAGGACCGTACAACTGCGTGAGGTAGGCCATCACCAGGAGCAAATCCCCGAGGGTCAGGACGCCTGACTGGACGTGGCGCACGCCGATCAAGAGGACGATCGCTGTCCCGACCGCGATGGTCACGCCGATCAAGAGGCCGAAGCCGGCTTCGGCGAAGGCGACGCGGATGCGCGCCCACAGGCCTTCGCTGGCATGATGGATGAACCGCTCCTGTTCGCGGGCCTCCTGTCCGAACGCCTTCACGACGCGGACTGCCGCCAGCACTTCCTGCACCACCGTCATGGCGGAGCTCTGGACCTTGTACACCTCGTGCCACTGCACGCGCAGGCGCCGGCCGTAGGCTTGTGAGATCAACACGAGCACAGGTGAAACCGCCAGCGCGACCAGAGCCAACTGCAAGTCGATCCGTGCGGTCACGTAGATCATCCCGGTGAGCGCGAAGCCCGCGGTGATGAACGGGATGACGCCGTCGAGCGTGATCCACTCGATGGCGGGGGCATCATACTGGATGCGGTACGTGGAATCGGTCGCGCCTCGCGAATCATGGTAGGACAGGGAGAGGAGTTGGACGTGCCGGAAGAGGCGGGCCCGGAAGGCCAGCACCAGCTTTTCGCCTGTGTAGGTGCGCATCAACGAAATCCCAACCCCCTGGAGTTGGCTCACCAGGGCAAGGGCCACCAAGAGGCCGGCCGCGAGGACAAGCACGGCCGTCTTGGAATGCGTGGCGTCCGCCGGCAGCAGTGACTCTAGGAACAGGGGAACCGGGTGGGAGCCGATGACACTGTCGACGGCGATCTTCAGCGGCAGCGGGGTGAGGAGCGCCAGGGGGGTAGCCAGCAGGCTCAGCAGCAAGGTCGTCGCGATGTGAGGCCAGTAGGGCCTGGCCTGGCGCAGCATCCGTCGGAAAAGAGTGACATTGGAGTACGTACCTGGAGTCACCCTCAGAATGCCTCCTTCGGCCAGAGCCGCTTGAGGCCGTGCACAATGACGGTCCTTGCCACCCCGCATTCGAGGAACGTCCTGTCAAGCGGCCACAGCGCCATGGCGCCAAGCAGCACCCCGACTGCCCAAACCCCGTCCCACGTCGCCGCCGTGGCCAGGCAGGCCAGGGCCAGTCCGGCCGCTAACCCTCCTGGAGAGCACCACGGCCACACACGAAACCGGATGACCTGCTTCCCATCCCCGTGTTCCTCGACGCCGACGAGGAGGCGAACGCCGCCGAAGAGCCCGCTTCGGATCTGTAAGTCCCACAGGTCGAAATCCCCACCGCGGCTGACGACCGCGCCGTGGGATCGGAGAACCGCCTCGACGCTCTGGAGGATTTTCCTGGGTTCGTGCCAACGCTCGCTCCAAAACTGGAATCGCTGCGGGAGCGGGAGAGAGCGGCCGAGCTTCATCCGGAATCGCCAGGGAGTCAGCCCGGCGCGTAGCCGGCCGGAGAGCCGGGCGAGTGGTTGGAGCAGGTATAAGCAGGCGGTCAGCCCGTGCATGCCGAGCCGCTGTAGGCGGGAACTGGGCTTTGTGGTATAGGACGCGTGCATGGCCCCTCTCACGGCCTGGACCAGGGACACGCTGACTGCGGCGAGGAGGGTCGGCACGGCGAGGAGCAAGGGATGCCACAGCACGCCGAGGGCCGACAGGACCGCCAGCCAGAGAATGACGAAATACCACTCCGGCATTAAGGGGAGGGACCGCCACAGACCAGACGCCGGCTGATAGAGGGATTGAAACGGAGCGCTCCCCCACATGCCATGATAGATCCGTGATCGCATGACCAGCGCCCGTTCCAGCGTCTTGCAGTAGACTCGTCCTCCCCAGGTCAGGCTCCCTGAAGGCTGATACTTCTCGGGCCACTTCTGTTCAAGCAGCGCTTCTGCTTTCCCGTACCCCCGTTGCTGGCGCCAGTAGGCTCGAACTGAGTTGCGGCGATGATGCCAGACCACGGCGGCCGGATGAAAGCCCAAGGTCCAGCCCTTCTTCTGCAGGCGCCAGCACACATCGACATCGTCGCCTGCGGTCCGAAACTGGACATCAAAGCCGCCGATCGCTTCCAGGGAGCTTTTCCGGAAGGCCATATTGCACCCGGGGAGATGCTCCGCGACCTGGTCGGAAAGCAATACATGCACCGGGCCGCCCGGAGCATTGGCCACACAGTCCGCAATGGGACCGTCGCCAGGTGGGGGCCAATTAGGACCTCCGACCCCCGCATGATCCGTGCTCCGGAAGGTCTCGACCAAATAGTGCAGCCAATGCGGATCAGGCCGCGCGTCGTCATCAAGATACGCGACGAATTCCCCCGTGGCCTTTTGGAGTCCGGTATTGCGCGCGCTGCTGAGCCCACGATTTTCCGTGCGGATGATTCGGCAGTTGTATCGGGCCGCGATCGCCCACGTCGAATCCGTGGAGCCATCATCGACCACGATGACCTCGTAGTTCGGATATTCTATCTTGCTGATCCCCTCCAGGCAGTCCCGGATGGTGCGCGAGCCATTAAAACTGCACACCACGACCGACACGCGTGGGCAGGACTTCCGCGGCACGAACGGAACCTCTGCAAAAGCCTGGCGAACGACGGGCAACGCGAGCTTGGGCCGACGGTCTCGAAGGGTCAGGCCAAAATCCCAGTCATCGATGTCATGCCCGCCGCGGTACCACTCGTCGGTCCACCCGAACACGAACGAGCCGGCGCATCCGGCCGCAAAGGCGGTGTGGATCTGCCATTGGAGCACCTGTGCCTGATTGACTTCGCCGTGCCGACGACTATCCAGCCCGACTTCTCCCAACAGCAGCGGCCGGTCCCCGGCAAGATTTTGAAGCCGGGCCAGGTACGCTTTCAGACGATCTTGGGACTCGAGGTACACGTTGAAGCACACCAGGTCGAGAAAAGGCAGGTCCAGATATTCGGTTGTGGGATAGTTCACATACGTCACGAGCCCGTCCGGGTCCTCTTCTTTCGCGGCCCGATAGAGTCGTTCCAGGTAACGCTCGACCGGCCGGCGGCCGTGCCATCGCACGATGGGAGCCGGTATTTCGTTCCCGATGGCATAGCAGAGAATCGCAGGATGCCCCGCACAGGCTCGCACTCCGGCACGAAGCCGCTCCTCGATCCGCCGTGTCAACGCTCTATCCTCCAGGAATGCGACATGCTGCTCCCACGACACGCCGACCATCACATGGAGGCGATGCGCCTGGGCCAAGTCTAGAAGCCAGCGGGGCGGAACCGTGTACGTGCGAATGGCATTGAAGCCGTTCGCGGCGATCTGAGCAAAGTCGGACTCGACCACGGTGGGAGGAGGATAGCCATCCCCATTCGCGCGGGGACGGAAGGTGCCATAGGTCACACCCCGCACCCACACCTTGGCCACACAGTTCATCAGGAACTTACCCTCTACCGTGGGCCT
>VBOO01000066.1 GCA_005877505.1 Nitrospirota bacterium | reverse complement strand
TGATTGTTAAATTCTCTATTCGACACAACGCCTTCATAGGGTACATGCGTGTGATTGTGAGTCTGCTTGCGGTCCTACTATTGGGCGGTGGTATTGCCAACGCTAAGGATCGGAAAGCGGTCGTAGAAAAAGAGGTGACAGAAATTGGTCAAGATATAAGAGACGCAATCATATCGCAGGACACAAAACGCCTTTTACTGTATGCGAAGAGAGGTATTACCTGTGTTGATAGCTCTGTACCTTTTAAGGAGATAAAGCGCGACCTCTCTAATCCTCATAGCCAGTTGTTTCTCCGCCTATTTGGAAGTGGAGGTGCTAAGGAGTATTTTCAAAAGGCAACAGACCAGAAGATGAGAGTCGATTTCATGGAAGTGGATGGAAAAGAGCGTCTCGACTCGGTTTGCTTACGGTATATGTCATCCAACTATGGCGGGGAGAATTGGCCAGAAATTTGTCTGTACTTTGCTAATGGAAAGTGGGGAATTAGTGAGTGGTCCTTTTTCGATTGTGTTTAGGCAAAGGAAAGTTTGAGTGGGTGGCGCCGATGTCGCCGGAGGCGGCGGGGTGACATTTCTGAGCGGGTGGTGCCGCATGGGACCCGGGCGGAGCGGAAGGCACCTACAGCCGAGTCCGCGGGGCTGCGACGGCGAAACGCCCAGATGCGCTGGGCTATGCGGGGGCAGGACCCGCTCTTCAGTCACCCCCTCACCCTCCCCTCTCCCCCGGAGGGAGAGGGAAGTAAGATCAGAATCGTTTCAGTTGCCTGGCTTTCTGTCGGAGACTCTTCGGGAGTTTCTTGGGGTTGCCTTTCTTCTTTGGATCGCGGCGGACCGGCTCGTCCTCATCGGCTCCCAGTTTGCGCGCCGCCGGCCTCGCCCCTGACATCTGCAACCGCATCTCGAACTCGCCCGACGTGATGACCATACAGCCCTGGGCGCGGGCGAAGTTTCCGATCTCATGGTCGGACGAGACGACCGTACAGTCCGAGCCGTACTTTTCCGCCATCCGTTTGACCACTGCGTCGGCCTGCTCGCCCTGTTTGGAATAGACGACCCCGATCCCCTCGCGCGATTCTGCCTGCTCGACCGGATGCCCAGCACGCCAGCCGTCAAAGACGACCGTCACAGGATGACCCTTACGCTGGCGATAACCGGCCAGGTCCCGGATCAACTGCTCCCGCCTGGCTTCCACATCCCCGCGCAGACCCCCTCGCACCCCAAGGAGGTTGTAGCCGTCGATGATGACATGGAGCGGCATGGGCCTAGACTATAGAGGCGGGGGTGCCCTGTCAATGTGTCAATCTTCTTGACAATTCGGCTTCATTCTTTATATCTTTATGGCCGAGTCTGTAGCAAGACTGGCAAGGACTGGCAGGAAAGAGCATGGAACACGACCCCAAACTCATGCTCGGCGCTACCACGCGATGCCGGACGTATCTGCCACTGGTCGCGCTGCTGGCGCTCTGGCTGCCCACCTCATCTTCCGAAGCAACCTTTAAGACCCTTGATACGCTGCGTGTCGCATCGCTACAATCCGGGCTTCCCCACCTGGTCGCTGCCAAGTACAAACGCCGCTCGGCCAGGGTAAGTACGGTCAACAACCTGCGGGTCTCGCAGAAGGCCAACCAACACCGATTGGTGCTCGATCTGGCCAGGCCGTTTCGGTATACCCAGCATCGGTTGTCCAATCCAGACCGGCTGGTGATCAACCTGAAGAACGCCGTCCTCAGCCGGACCGCCAAACACAAAATCGACGATGACAGTTTTCCGATCGAGGTCCAAGTGTTCCAGGTCTCGCCGCGCAACGTGCGCGTCGTCCTCGATATGGAAACCATCACCACTGTCAAACTGCGGAAGCTCACTCGCCCCTACCGCCTGGTCATGGACTACATCGCAAAAAGTGAAGACCTGTCAGCGTCCACGCTGCAGCCCAAGGTCACACTCCCGCCTATCAGTCGCCAGATCACCCAAGCCGACCGGCTGGCCCGTCTCGACATCGAAACGATCGTCCTCGACCCTGGGCACGGCGGCAAGGATCCCGGCGCGATCGGGCCCGGCGGGCTGACCGAGAAGGAAGTCGTCCTGGACGTGGCCGTGCGCCTACGCGATCTCCTGCAGGACCGCCTGGGCAAGAAAGTCCTGATGACACGAGACAAGGACGCGTTCGTCGAATTGGACGACCGCGCCAAGTTCGCCAACGGAAACAAGGCGGACCTCTTCGTCTCCATTCACATCAACTCACACCCGAGACGGAGCACGCACGGGATCGAGCTGTACCACTTCGGCATCGCGTCGGACCGACGCGCGATGGAAGTGGCCGCGCGTGAAAACGGCGACTCCATCGACCATGCGCGGGATTTGGTGGACATGATCAAGGCGGACCTGGCGCTATCCAAACGAATCGAGGAATCGCAGAATCTGGCGTGGGAGACGAAGCTGGCCATGATGAACCACGTCGGCGCACGCTATTCCCTGGAGGATCACGGCGTGAAGACCGCGCCGTTCTACATCCTGCGCTACACGGCGATGCCCAGCATCCTGGCCGAGCTCGCCTTCATCAGCAACCCCATCGAGGAGCGGCGCCTCCGACAGCCCGAGTTCCGCCAGAAGGTCGCCGAAGGGCTCTTCGAAGGAATCCGGAACTACCTTAATTCGGTGCAGGTCGCCTCCCTCCGGTAAGTAAAAGCCTGCCTGGGAGCCTCGCGAAGATCCTCATTGACTAGGCGAGCGAGACGTGGCCAGATGTTAGGCCGCAGGGAAGGTGGCGACCGAGGCGTACGTTGTTCTGTACGTCGCAGGGAGACACCGACCGAGAACAACGCAGATGGCCGCGTATCGTTCGCCCCATGCCGACATTTAAGATTACGCTGGAGTACGACGGGACCCAGTATCACGGTTGGCAAGTCCAGCCGAATCTGCCGACCATCCAGGGCACGATCGAAGCGGCCATCCGCAAGGTCGTGCAGCAGGACGTGGATGTGGTCGGCGCCGGACGCACCGACGCCGGCGTGCACGCGCTCGGCCAGGTAGCGCACTTCTCCACCACCGCCCGACTCACGGACGAGGAATGGCACCGTGCGCTGAACGGCCTCCTGCCGCCGGACATTGCGGTGCTGGCCGTCGAGCAGGTCCCGGAGACGTTCCACGCGCGATTTTCCGCGAAGTCGAAGTTCTATCGGTACCAGATCCTCACGCGCGTGCACCGCTCGGCGCTGAACCGGTCCAAGGTCCTGCACTACCCGTATCCGCTGGACCTTGCCCCCATGCAGGAGACGTCCCGCGCGCTGGTCGGCACGCACGACTTCTCGTCTTTCCAGGGATCGCCGACCGACACGGAGAACCCCGTCTGCACGATCACCCGCCTGACGATCGAGCGGTTCGGGGACGAGATCCGCTTCGAGGTCGAGGCGAACCGCTTGCTCAAGCAGATGGTGCGGAACATCGTGGGGACGTTGTTGGAGGTGGGAAGGGGCAAGCTGAAGGCAGGAGACGTGGCGGGGATTCTCGCGACGAAGGACCGCACCAAAGCCGGCCCCACCGCCCCCGCCCACGGCCTCTACCTGGTTCGCGTAGACTACTAAATTGCCCTCGCCCCTTGAGGGAGAGGGTCAGGGTGAGGGTGGCTTTTCGGCGACAGGACCCGCGCCGTGAGATTGCTTCGCTTCGCTCGCAATGAAAGAGTGTTACTTCTTCTCTGGCGGGTTTTGGCTGTCGAGTTTCTTGCGTAGCTCGATGAGCTCGCGCTCGAGGGCCTCGAAGCGGTCCAAGACGGGGTCGGGGATATTGATATGGTCCATCGTCGCCTCGGGGATGCGCTCCCCTCCTTCAGTCTTGATGATCCGGGCCGGCACGCCGATCACCGTGGAGTTCGGCGGGACCGACTTCAGGACCACGGAGTTGGCCCCAATCTTCACGTTATCGCCGATCTTGATCCCGCCGAGGATCTTGGCGCCGGCGCCCACCACCACATGGTTGCCCAACGTTGGATGGCGTTTGCCCCGCTCCTTGCCCGTGCCTCCGAGCGTGACCCCCTGGAAGAGCGTCACGTAGTCGCCGATCTCGGTCGTTTCCCCGATGACGACGCCCATTCCGTGGTCGATGAAGAACCCCTTGCCGATCTTCGCTCCCGGATGGATTTCGATCCCCGTCAGCCAGCGCGCGAACTGGGAGATGGCGCGCGGGATGAACGGAATGCCCCACGTGTGCAGCCGGTGCGCGATCCGATGCGCCAGCAGCGCATGGAAGCCCGCATAGGTGAGGATCACCTCCAGCTTGCTGGTCGCCGCCGGGTCCCGTTCCTGCGCCGCCGCCAGATCATCTTTGATCTTCGTGAACATACTGGTTTTATTATAGCCCGTCGATCAGGCACACAGCCTGGGCCGTCATCGCCTCCTCACGGCCCACCGCGTCCTGCCCCTCGCCGCTCTTGACCTTGAGATTAATACGCGCCGGCTCCACTCCCATCGCCTTGGCCAGGGCCTCCTTTATGGCACTGAGGTAGGGCCCCAACCTTGGCGCCTGGGCGTTGATGACCGCGTCCACATTGACTACGCGGCAACCCCTTCGCGTCAGCTTGGCCATGACGGCTTCCAGCAGCTTCAGGCTCGAGACGTCTTTGTACCGCTGATCCGATGCCGGAAAGTGCGCACCGAGGTCGCCTTCTCCCAGCGCGCCCAGAAGCGCGTCGCACACCGCGTGCGTCAGGACATCGGCGTCCGAATGGCCGTCCAGGCCCCTGGTATGGGGAATTTCGATGCCGCCCACGATGAGCTTGCGCCCGGGCACAAGGGGATGGATGTCGTAGCCTATTCCAACTCGCATGGCTTCGTCGTCAATCGTTATACGTTATTCGTTATTCGTGATGAGTAGGGGCACGGCGCGCCGTGCCCCTACAGCCCGTTTAACGTATGACGTTTAACGTCTTTCGCTCTCGCGGCCAGGATCGCCTCGGCGATGACCAGATCCTCCGGCGACGTGATCTTGATGTTCTCCCAGGTGCCCGCGACGATCCCGACCTTATGTCCCAATCGCTCCACCAGGGCGGCGTCGTCGGTCGCCTGCAGGCGCTCGATCGCAGCCTTCTCGTAGGCCTCGAGAAGCAGGTCCCGCCGGAAGGTTTGCGGGGTCTGTGCCAGCCACAGGTCGTCACGGTCCAGCGTCCGCTGGACCTGCCGGTCCGGGCCAGCTAGCTTGGGCGTGTCCTTCATCGGCACTGCCACGATCACGGCTCCGCCTTTGCGCGCCGCTTCGATCGACTGCTCGATCAGGTCTTCCGTGACAAAGGGGCGCACCGCGTCGTGGACCACCACGATCTCGACGTCGGGGCCGGTTTCCTTCAAGCCGTTGTGCACGGATTGCTGGCGGGTCTCCCCGCCGGCGACGACCTTCTGAACCTTCTTGACACTGTAGCGCTCGATGACGTCGGTCAGGGCGCGCTGCCGCTCCTCGCGCGGCACGACCAGGATGACCGCATCCACGCTCGGCGCGCGGTCGAAGGCCCGAAGCGAATGGAGCACCATCGGGACGCCGCCCAGCGGCAAAAACTGCTTGGGAACGTCCGCGCCCATCCGCATGCCGGTGCCGCCGGCCGGGATGACGGCGACTACGCGTCCGAGCTTGCTGGAGCCGGCATTCCGATCAGACATGCCGGGAGATCCACTACCACCAGTGTTCCTTCTGCGCTGGCGTGCATTCAACTGCGGGCCACCGGCGCTTCCTGGCCTTCCGTCTCTTCCTTCAGCCTGGCGAAGATCATCCGGCCCGCCTGCGTCTGCAGGACGCTGGTGACCACCACGTTCACGTTCGAGCCGATGAACCGCTTCGCGTTGTCCACCACGATCATGGTGCCGTCATCCAGGTAGGCCACGCCCTGTCCTGCCTCCTTCCCCTCCTTGAGCACGAACACGCGCAGCTGCTCGCCGGGCAGCACGACCGGTTTCAACGCGTTGCACAGCTCGTTGATGTTCAGCACCCTGACGCCCTGCAGCTCGGCCACCTTGCTGAGGTTCAGATCGTTCGTGATCACCTTGGCGTTCATCTTCTTGGCCAACATCACGATCTTGGAGTCCACCTCCCGGATGTGCGGGAAGTCCTCTTCCACGATGCGCACCTCGATGTCCACCATCTTCTGAATCTTGTTGAGCACGTCCAGGCCGCGCCGGCCGCGTCCCCGCTTGAGAGGATCGGAGGAATCGGCGATGTGCTGGAGCTCGTTCAGGATGAACTGCGGCAGGATGAACGCCCCCTCCAGAAATCCCGTCTCGCAGAGATCGGCTACCCGCCCGTCGATGATGACACTGGTATCGAGAATCTTGTTGCTGGTCGAAGCCGTGCCCCCTGCTTCGGATGCACCTGGCTGACCAAGGATCCCTGCTGCCGTAAGAATTTTGACGCCGTAGATGAGGCCGAGATAGGGAAAGGCCGCCAGAAGCAGAAAGCCGAGGACGGGGACGGTTTCAAAGTCCGGAACTGTGGCCCCCAGGGCCCAGGCGGCCAGGCCCGCCAGGAGCAGGCCGCACGCAAGGCCTGCCGCGCCACCCAGCAGCACGCCGGGATTCGCCTGGCGCAACGCGTATTCGATTCCAAGGACCAGGCCGGCGACGACCACGCCGACCGTCCCCGCCCACATCCATCCGTACTCCTCATCGCTCGAAAACAGGGCAAGACTAAGCACGATGCAGAGAACGACGAACGTCGCACGGAGCACCATACTGCCACCCCCTTTCAAGATTTTACAATAATACCACAGGACATGCCGAAACCCTATATGGAGGAAGGAAAACATGTAGGAGCACGGCGCGCCGTGCCCCTACACAGCCTGGACTACCCAGGGATCCCGTAGCGAGGCGGTCCAGGCTAGGGGTGGATGGTGAGATAGAGGTTGCGACCGTTGCGGTGCACAAGGACGAGGGCGGGATCTTTGGACGAGAGCTTGTCCGTTACTTGCTGAAAGTCGCGGAGGGTCACGATCGGCTTGCGGTTGACTTCGGTGATGACATCGCCGGCCTGGACGCCGGCCTCGCCGGCCGGACTGCCGTCGGCCACGCGCGCCACCACAACGCCCCCCTGGCCGTCCCGGGAGAGGTTGAACCGGCGCGCCAGTTCCGGGGTCAACTCCCGCACGTCCAGGCCGGCGAAGGCTCCCGAGGCGTGCGCGTCCTCGTTGCCGTCCCCCGGGCTTTCCGCCTGGACCATGGTCTTCGGCTGCTCGGCGATCGTCACATCGAACTCTTTGGTCTGCCCGTTCCGGACCAGTCTGATGTGCACCTTCTTGCCGACGGGCGTCTGGGCCACGAGATTGCGGAACTGCGTGGGATTCTCGACAATCCTCCCGTCGAACTCGGTGATCACGTCACCCCGCTCGAGTCGGGCGCGCCTGGCCGGGCTGTCGGCCAGGACGTCGCTTATCAGGACGCCCTTGGTCTCCGACACGCCGAACTGTCTGGCGAGGTCCTGGGTCAGCTCTTGGATCGACACACCGAGGTATCCGCGGACGACCTTGCCCCCCTTGAGCAACTGCTCCATGACCGACCGGACCATGTTGCTCGGCACGGCGAAGCCGATCCCCATGTAGCCGCCGCTCTGGCTGAAGATCGCCGTATTGATGCCGATGAGCTCGCCACGCGCGTTGACCAGCGCGCCGCCGGAGTTGCCCGGATTGATCGCCGCGTCGGTCTGGATGAAGTCCTCGTACTCGGCGACGCCGACGTTGGCGCGGCCCACGGCGCTGACGATCCCCATCGTCACCGTCTGGTTGAGGCCGAAAGGGTTGCCGATGGCCAGCACGTACTCACCGACCTGGAGTTTGTCGGAATCGGCCCAGGGGATGGTCGGCAGGTCCCTGGCGTCCACCTGAATGACCGCGATGTCGGTCTTGGGATCAGTGCCCACCACCTTGGCCTTGAGCTCCCGCTTGTCCGAGAGCAGGACGCGGATCTCGTCCGCCTTCGAAACCACGTGGTTGTTCGTGATGATGGACCCCCTGGGATCGGCGATCACGCCGGACCCCAGGCTGCGCTCGCGGTGGTCCGGGGGGGCTTCAAACCGCCGTCGGAAGAACTCCTCGCCGAAGAACCGCCGGAAGAAGGGATCGTCGAACGGCCCGAAGCTATGGCCCTCAGGAAGCCGGTTGATCCGGGTCGTGGCGATGTTTACGACGGCCGGCGTCACCACCTTGGCCACTTCGACGAAGTTAGGGGCGGCGCCGTCCGCCGGCGGCGGCATGGCAACCGGCCTCGGCGCGCTCGGGGCCTCCGGTACCGCCTGCCCGATCGGCAGCCACCCCAGGTCGGAGGCGACGACCAGCCCGAGGATGACGCCCACCCCGATCAGGAGCAGGCCGAGCGCCAGCGTTTTCTTATGCGATAGTTCCGGCATAGATTCCAGTGATCGTCCGGAGCAGCTTGAGCGCGTCGGGTTTCCTGCGCTGGAACGAATTGCGCCCGATAATGGACCCGAACCCGCCTCCGTCGCGGATTGCCCGGGCTTCTTCGAAGAGGGCGTTGTCGTCTTCCTTGGTGGCCCCGCCGGAGAAGATCACAATGCGGCACCCGTCAAAGGCGGACTGCACGACGTGCCGGACCCGATCGGCCAGACTCTTGATCGGGACCTGTTGCGCCTCGTACACCTTCTTCGCCGCCGCCTGCTCCAGGTGATCGGTCGGCAGCTTCACCTTGATGATGTGGGCGCCCAACTGGGCGGCGATCTGCCCTGCATAGGCGACGACGTCGAGCGCCGTCTCCCCTTCCTTGCTGATCTGGCTTCCACGGGGATAGGACCAGATCACGAACGCCAAGCCGTGCCGTTTGGCTTCTTCCCCGATCTCGCGGGCCTGCTCGTACATGCCCTTGCAGTGCGCCGACCCGGGATAGATGGTGAACCCCACCGCCACGCAGCCGAGCCGCAGCGCGTCGCGCACGCTGCCCGTGACCGCCGGCGCCGGGTCCTTGTCCTCATGGAGGATATCATGGTTGTTCAGCTTCAGGATCAGCGGAATCTCCCCCGCGAACTCCGCCGCGCCCGTCTCCAGGAACCCGAGCGGCGCAGCGTGGGCGTTGCAGCCGGCCTCGATCGCCAGCTCAAAGTGGTACCGGGGATTGTAGCCCGGCGGATTGACCGCGAAGCTCCGGGCCGGGCCGTGTTCGAAGCCCTGGTCCACCGGCAGAATCAGGCATTTGCCGGTCCCCTTCAGCGCGCCGTGGTTCAGAATGCGCGCCAGGTTCGTCTTCACGCCGGCGTTATCCGTAGTGTACCAACCCAGGATTTCTCGGACGCGGTCCGTCATATTGCCACCTCGTTAAACGTTATACGTTATTCGTTAAACGTTAAATGGGCTGTAGGGGCACGGCGCGCCGTGCCCCTACTCTTCACACGATTAACGTATAATTTTAAACGGGCTTTCATCGTTTTCCCTGAATGAACTCCTCAGCCAGGCTGACATCTTCCGCACTGCCGATCAGGAGCGGCACCCGCTGGTGCAGGGCCTTCGGCTCGACCTCGAGGATGCGCATGGTCCCGGTGCTGGCGCGCCCGCCCGCCTGCTCCACGACCATCGCCAGCGGGTTCGCCTCATACAGCAGGCGCAGCTTCCCTTCCGGCTTGTCCGTCTCGCCGGGATACAGGTAGATCCCCCCGCCGAGGAGTATGCGGTGCACGTCAGCGGCCAGGCACCC
>VBOO01000291.1 GCA_005877505.1 Nitrospirota bacterium | reverse complement strand
GCTTCTTCATATGGTTTGTTTGTTCGTGGAGCGGCCGGAGCTTGTGTGTCCAGCGACTGCCGATATCTGACACACCCCCGCATGAACTCGGGCCATTCCGGCACGACCGGAATAGGATCTGTTTTTTCTGGCAACAAGCCCCAAAGTGCGGGATGGTGCCAACATAGCTCATGCTCACTGCTGCCTCGATGCTTCCGAATGCCTTCTCTCAGCTTCTTTACCTCTGCGATGAGTTGATCCCGTGTCATTCGATCGAGATCTGCATCCATGATTCGCCTCCTCAGCGTGGATAGAGCACTTCTGAATTGCGGCTAATAGCGAGAACTCCATACAAAGCTCGCCGCAAGCTGAATCAGCAATCGGTCGCACGATGCTTCGCGGTCGTAAGCGCCGCGACTACCGCTTCGCGGCCTTCTTCTGCTTCTCGGCTTGCGCGCGCAGGCGCTCCTCTTGCTTCCTGAGCTCAGGCGTGAACTCGGCACCAAAATCCTCCGCCTCGAACACCTGGCGGATCTCGATCTCGGACTCTCCCTTCATAGGATTGGGACAGCGCTTGACCCATTCGATCGCCTCTTCCTTCGACTTGACTTTCCACAGCCAGAAGCCGGCGATCAGCTCCTTCGTTTCGGCGAACGGCCCGTCAATCACGGTCCGCTTGGCTCCAGAGAACCGGACGCGCGCGCCCTTCGAGGTCGGCTGGAGTCCCTCGCCCGCAAGCATCACGCCAGCTTTCACCAGCTCTTCGTTGAACTTGCCCATCTCCCTGAGAAGCTGCTCGCTCGGCATGATGCCCGCTTCCGAGTCCTTCGTGGCCTTGACAATGATCATGAATCGCATGTCATACCTCCTCCTGCCTTTTAACTTTGAACTTTTAACTTTTGCCTTGACTGATTAGCCGCCGGCCATGGCCCCCACGATCAGAAAAGGCTCCGCCCCCGTAGCGACGGCGTCGGGCAGCGGAGCATCCTGCGACTCGTGGGACAGATCCTCCTCACAGGCGAAGAACCGTACGAACGGGCGGCGCTGTTGCGTGACGTGGTCGCGGATCGTCCCGCGCAGCATCGGGTAGTGGGCTTCGAGCGCGTCAAGGACCGTGCGCTGCGTCACCGGACCCTTGACGTCCAGCTTCAGCTCGCCGTCAACGCGAGCCAGCGTCCGCAGATGTGCCGGCAGTACGACTCTGATCACATCCCGTCCGTTTCTAATTGATGCCCGCTCTTGACCGTAAGGCTGCTCAAAATGGTTGCCCAGCAAGGCCGCAGGGAGCGTGGCGAGTGAGGCGTACCCTCTGGGGTACGTCGCAACGAGGGCCGCGACTGAGAACGAAGCTGGCGGCCATTTTCAGCAGCCGTCATAGCGTCTGGACTTCGACCGAGTACACAGCCGGAAGATCTCGGACGATGGGCGTCCAACTATCCCCGCCGTCGGCGGATGAGTACACCTGTCCGCCGGTGGTGCCGAAGTACAGGCCGCACGGATCGAGCGTGTCCACAGACATGGCGTCGCGCAACACGTTCACGTAACAGTCTCGTTGCGGCAGGCCTTTCGTGAGCGCCTCCCATTCGTTTCCGCCCGTCCGGCTGCGGTACACGCGCAGCTTTCCGTCGGGCGGATAATGCTCCGAGTCATTCTTGATCGGAACGACATAGATGGTCTCCGGCTCGTGGGCATGCACGTCGATCGGGAACCCGAAGTCGGTCGGCAGGTTCCCGCTGACTTCATGCCATGACTCACCGGCGTCGTCGCTGCGCAGGACGTCCCAGTGCTTCTGCATGAACAACACGTTCGGACGGGACGGATGCATCGCGCGATGCGGTGGACACAGTGGCCGACTTCCGCATCCGGGTCGGGAAGCTCGTACTGGGACTTCAAGCCGCGGTTCACCGGCCGCCACGTCTTGCCGGCATCGTCGGTCCTGAACACGCCCGCGGCCGAGATGGCGATGAAGATGCGCTTGGGATTGCTGCGGTCGAGAAGGATCGTGTGCAGGCACATCCCACCGGCGCCCGGCTGCCAGAGATGCCCCTTCGCGCTGCGCAGCCCGGAGAGCTCCTGCCAGTTCTGCCCGCCGTCTTTTGAGACGAACAGCGCGGCGTCTTCCACGCCGGCGTACACGGTGTCCGGATCCGTCAGTGATGGTTCCAGATGCCAGACGCGCTTGAACTCCCAGGGGTGTTGCGTGCCGTCGTACCATTGATGAGTGGTGAGGGGTTTCCCGGTTTCCGGAGAGCTATCGTACACAAACTTGTTGCTCTCGCCCTTGGGCGTGCCGTCTGGGGCAGTGATCGGTTCCCCCGGGGGTGTTCCGGGCTGGTGCCACGTCTTGCCGCCGTCATCGGAGCGTTGAATGATCTGCCCGAACCAGCCACTGGTCTGCGATGCATAGAGCCGATTCGGCTCAGCGGGAGACCCCTTGAGGTGATACATTTCCCAGCCGCCAAAGTGAGGGCCGTTGACCTCCCACTGTCTCCGCGTTCCGTCCGATGTCAGAATGAACGCGCCCTTGCGTGTCCCAACGAGTAGACGTACCTTGCTCATACCGAACTCCTTCTTGAAATTCTCGACGGTCGCGGGCCAGTCTGATCTGCGTATTGTTGCTGATACGCTTGCTTTAACGTTTTGATGTCGAGCTTTTTCATTTGAAGCAGCGCCTTCATGACGCGACTCGATATCTCAGTGTCCTTGCCTTGCAGCATTTCGCCTAACACCGTGGGAACAATCTGCCAGGACACGCCGTACTTGTCTTTCAGCCAGCCGCATTGCTGTGCCTTCTCATCCCCGCCCTTGGAAAGTTTCTCCCAGTAATAGTCAAGTTCTTCTTGAGAATTGCAGTTGACTTGGAAGGATATGGCCTCATTGAATCTAAACACCGGGCCGCCGTTAAGCGCCGTAAACGTCTGCCCATTGAGCTCAAATTCTATCGTCATCACGGTTCCCGCCGGTCTTCCGTGGATTTCATATCCCTCTTCTGTATATCGTGCTATTTTCTTAATCTTTGATTTCTTGAAAATGGAGGTATAAAACTTCACGGCCTCTTCCGCGTTGCTGTCGAACCACAAGCATGGTGTGATTTTTTGCATACAGCCCCCTTACAATTTTTCCCAGAGAGCGACGACGTTGCCCTCCGGATCCGCGAAGTCCGCCATAAAGCCCCATTCTCCAATCGAGTGTTTCGGCGTAATGACCTTCCCTCCCGCCTTCTCTATTGCCTTAAGCGTCTTGTCAATGGAACCGGTTTGCACGCAAAACGACGGGTGGTCGTCTTTGGATTTGCGTTTATAGAAACCTCCGTTGATGCCTCCGGGCTCAATCGGATTTTGATCTTTATCCACGGCTGTCGTGTACGCCATTGCCCCCTCATCGCCCCATAGTTCAACCTTCCAGTCGAAAACCTTCTCATAAAACTCTTTTGCCTTCTTAAAATTCGAAGCCGGGATCTCAAAAAACACTACTTTATTCTTAATCATTTCGCTCCCCCTTTCAGCTTTTCCAAACGTTCGTCGAGACGAACATAAGAATCAATGTTTACACTGCTTCCGCCCGTCGCGGGTTAGCACGCTTAAGTCGGCAGGCCCGGGATTTCGATCACCGGCCGGACCTCGACAGTCCCCTTGCGCGCCATGGGAATCCGCGCGGCGATGGCGATGGCCTCGTCCAGATTTTTTGCGTCGATGAGGGAGTAGCCGCCCAGTTGTTCGCGCGTCTCCGCGAAGGGCCCGTCTGTCACGAGCCGTTTGCCGTTGCGCACGC
>VBOO01000065.1 GCA_005877505.1 Nitrospirota bacterium | reverse complement strand
CTTCATGGGGATGCTGGACGAGGCGATCGAGGACTGCCAGCGCGCGATCGCGGTGGACCCCGACTTCGGCAATCCGTACAACGACATCGGGGCCTACCTGATCGAGAAGGGCCAGCTCGACGACGCGATCGAGTGGCTGGAGAAAGCGACGCGCGCCAAGCGGTACGAAAGTCCGGCGTTCCCCCACCTGAATATGGGGCGCGTCTACGAGAAGAAGCGGGAGTGGGACAAGGCGCTTGAGTGCTATCAGCGCGCGCTGAGGATCAACCCCAAGTACGATCTGGCCCAGCGCGCGTTCACTCGGCTGCGGGCCATGATGAACTAGCGGGTGGTGCCCATGGATAACAAAACCATTCTCGTCGGCGTGAACGACGTCTTCTTTTACACTAAGCTCCGGGACGCCCTGAAGCCCCACGGCTACACGCTCGAAAAGGCCCGGACGCACGGCGAGGTCGCCGACAAGGCCGTCGCGCTCCATCCGGCGGCGGTGGTCCTCAACCTCAACGACGAGGGGCTCGACACGTTCAAGGCGCTTGAAGCCCTCAAGGGCGACGCCCGGTCGAAGTCCATTCCGGTCCTGGCCTTCGCCAACCACGAAGAAGTGGACAACTGGAAGCGGGCTCAGCAACTGGGGGTGACCAAGATCGTGTCCCGAAACGAGTTCTCGTCCCGAACCCTCCAACTGGTCCAAGAGGTGATGCAGACGGGAAGGGCGCACTCGGCATGAAGCGCTCCCGCCTCTACGACGAGCACTCGAAGCGCGGGGCATCCTTTATCGAGCAGGGCGGTTGGGAGGTGCCCGCGCACTACGGGAACGCAGCCGCCGAGCATCTAGCCGTGCGGCGCGGCGTCGGCATCGCGGACCTCTCCCAGCGCGGGAAGATCCGGGTGACCGGCGACGATCGCACGAAGTGGCTGCAAAGCGTCATCAGCAACGACATCCTGCCCCTGGCCCAGGGCCAGGGCACGTACTCAAGCCTCCTCACGCACAAGGGGAAAATGCTCACCTACTTCCGCGTCTATCAGCTCGGCGAGGCCCTGATGCTGGAGGACGTCGGCGAGATCGGGGACGTCACCTATGCGGCGTTGCGCAAGTTCCTGCTGTTCGGCACGAAGGCCAAGATGGAGAGCCTTATCGAGAGCTACGGTCATCTCCTGATCAGCGGCCCGAAGGCAGTGGACCTGCTGTCGGCCGCCACAGGCCTGGAGATCGGCGGGCTGAAGCCGCTTGAGTTTCTCGCGCACGAGAGTGACGGACGTCCAGCGCTCTTGATCCGCACGGAAGAAACCGGCGAGAAGGACTTCGAGCTACTCATCCCTGCCGGGAGTTGCCTGGTGGAGGTCTGGAATCGGATCTGGGCGGCAGGAGAGGCCATAGGCCTACAAGCCTTCGGCGCGCACGCCCTGGAGAGCCTGCGCGTGGAGGCGGGCCTCCCCAAGGCCGGGCCGGACCTCAATGAGAACATCGTCCCGCCGGAAGCCAATCTGGAGGGCAAGGCCTTCAGCCTGACCAAGGGCTGCTACCCAGGCCAGGAAGTGGTGGCCCGAATGGACACCTACGGCTCGGTGCGAAGGCGTCTGGTCGGGCTCGTGCTGGAGGGCAATAGCGTGCCCCCGCCCGGCTCCAAGCTCTTCAGCGGTGACCGCGAAGTGGGCTGGATCACGAGCGCGGTTCACTCACCGTCGCTCGCCAAGGTGATCGCTTTCGGATTTCCACTCCGCGACTTCACGCCAGTCGGCACGCCCCTGACCGTCGAGATCCATGGCGAGCGCAAGCCCGCGACCGTCCACGCCCTGCCGTTTATCAAAGGCTCGTAGGGTGAATCCCGCCGTTGAACAACGTGGACTTCGTCTAGAGCAGAAATTCCATCGGATGACGGAGATTCTCATCCGAGAGTACGAGCCCGAGAAGCTGATCCTCTTCGGATCGGCCGCGCAGGGCGAAGTCCACGAGTGGAGCGACCTCGACCTTGTCGTGATCAAGCGGACCGAGAAACCCCTGCTGGAACGGATCGAAGAGGTGCTGCGGCTGGTCCGGCCCAAAGTTGGACTGGACGTGCTGGTCTATACCCCCGAGGAAATGGAGGACCTGATCGCGGAGCGGCGGGTCTTCGTGCTGGACGAGATCCTTTACAAGGGAGCCGTGGCGTATGAGCAGCGCCAGTAGATGGGCCGCCTTTGCGGCGGAGGATATGACCATGGCGAAGGCGGCGCAGGGCTTGGGACTCTGGAACCAGGTCTGCCTGCACGCCCAGCAGGCCGCGGCTAAGTCCTTGAAGGCCTTCCTTGCCGAGCGCCACCGGCCAATCCCGATGGTCCACCACCTCGCGGAACTGCTGGCGCTGTGCGCGGAGGCCGACCAGGACCTGTCGCGCTTCGAGGATCGCTGCTATACTCTCGACAAGTATCTGATCCCGCTGACCTACCCCGATGCCGTGCCCACTGGCCAGACCGACAGCCTGCCCACCGAGAAAGACGCCAAAGAAGCCCTCGACATCGTGAAGGAGCTAAGGGAGGCGCTCCGCATTCATTAGCGCGTAGGGGCACGGCGCGCCGTGCCCCTACATGACTGGGGAGCCGTGGTGATGTATCATCAGCCACCGCCCCTGTTGCCGCTCATAGAGGTTGGTGGCCAGCACGCGCGACTCCTGGCCCTCGCCGTCCGTGCTGCTGGTGATGTTCTCCATGCAGAGCACCCAGGCCACGTCGCCCGCCACCTGGATCATGATGTCGGTGAGGCGGAACTGCATCGAGAAGGTGTTGTTGAAGATCATGACCCAGCTGTCGCGTACGGCCGGCCAGCCGGACCGCAGGTTCCAGCCGGGATGGATGCAGGTTACGTAGTCTTCCTTGGCCCACACCTCATCCATCTTCTTGATGTCGAGGCTCTCGAAGGCTTCGTAGAAGCCCTCGTTGGCCTTCGAGACCTCCTCGATCATCTCCTTGAGCATGGGGGAATAGGAGGCGAGTGTCAATCGCCTTCAGGCTCGGCGTGCCCGTGCTTGTGCTTGACGATCTCTTCCTCAAAGAGGTCTTCCATCTCGCTGGAGATGTCTTCCGTCTCCGACGGATGAGGGACGATGTCGAGTTCTTTTTTCTTCTTCTTGGATTCGTCCGGCTCAGGGTTTTTTGGTTGTTTAGCCATGTCGCTATCCCCGTTTAACCCGGAATATCCATGGATGCCGTAGCGAGGCATTCGAGGCCGAAGCCCGCCGGCGCTTCTCGCAAGCGAGGGCGACGCAGGCGTACGGGGCACCCGTTGCTCTTCAGAATGCAACGGGTCATCAGTACGTCGAGAAAAGCCCATGGCCCATTGCACCTTGAAGAGCAATGGGCAACCCCGCGAGAGAATCGGATGCCGCAGTAGGTGTCCATGGATATTCCGGGTTATGGGTCGGAACAGTCCCGCATGAACCCGCAGTTGCGGCAGATCAGCTTGCAGTGCACGTCCAGCATAGGGAAGCCGCAGATGTCGCAGAGCTCGCCCTCGGGCGGCGTCCCGGACCGGCCCGGATAGCTCGTCCTCACACTTCGTGGCTCGCTCGTGCCGACGTCGAGACTCATCGCGGCCCCCTACCCAATCCCAAGGACGGCTTCATCCTACCTCAACCGGGAGATGATTTCCATCGCGGCGAAGGGCCCGATACGCGGAAAAAGACAACCGCAGGCTGAAGCCGGCTCAGCCCGCTCGGACGACCCCCTGCATGGCATGGCCGTTCAGATTGCACTGGAACGGGTAGGACCGCCCCTTCTCCGCGTAGAACCAAATCACCACTTCCTCGCCAGGATAGAGCAGGATCCGGGACACGCGCTTCCCGTTGTATTCGATCTGTCCGGTTCCCAGAACCTGAATGAGGGTTCCCGATTCGAAGAGGCTTGGGGAAGTGATCTCGTGCAGAATCGGGGCCTCTTCCCGGTTCTGTACCACTAGGACGGCGAAGTTATCGCCAGGGACTTGGATCGCATCCGGACGGAAGCTCAACTGCTCGATCGTCACCACTTCGCCGAAGATCCACGCCGGGCTCGCCGAAGGCAAGCCAATCAGCACCAGGGCCAGCACCAGCCCTACTAACCCACATTTGCTCAGGATGTACATCGGAGTTCCCTTCATTGGTGAACGTTCATGGTATTGATAACCTTCATGCCACCCCTCTTCAACCCTCGGAGATGGAAAACACATCTTACGTTGATTAAGCATGATAGGTGCCATGAAGATACCGGGAAAGACCTCAGAAAATCAAAGAGATGGGTGGAGGGTCCAGATTGACAGGATGGACCGGCTCAGCCAACGAGTGTGGTTTTCAACCAGATATGGGCTTTATTACGAAACGGGGACGAGCGGTGAACGCCGTGCGTGCCTGTTCTTCAGGATCACCGGGTCCAGGACGTCGCCGCAACTGACGCATCGCCAACCGACGAAGCTGTGATTCCCGCTGTCATCCAGCATATCGAAGAAGAGGTCCCGAACCATCAACCCGGAACACCGTTCGCACCGCATGGCGTCCCCCTTTCTGACTAGCTTGGGCCGATCCCTCCTGTAACAAGGATCAGAGGCAAGCCGGATGCCAGAGGAGAACACCTGATTTTTTAGCCTAGCCCGACAACCGAAGTCTGTGTTCTTCAAGCCTGTTACGAAAAGGGGCATCGTCCACCTGCGGGCATTCGCGTTCAAAATGGGTCATGCGTTACCCACTCATGTTCCTCGCCGGTGTAAAGCTTTCTTGACGAAGTCCAAGAATTCTTGATATGGGGGAGGCCATGACGCCAGCGCGCAAAGGGACCATCGCCCGTGAATGGATCATCTTCGCGTTGAGCTTCGGGCTTGGCGGCCACATCGCCTTCGGCCTCGTACTGCACAGCCCTTCTCCCGAGCGGTGGCAGGCGATGGGCTGGAACGTCCTCTTTATCGGGCTGTTCGTTTATATCGCCGTGCAGGCCGGTCGGTCGTTCTATCTGGCGATCCGCTCACGCCGATCGAAGCACGGCGCCGACTAGAAAGGAGATCCTATGGGTTCGTTGCAGAAGCCCAGCGAGAAAGAAGAAGAGTATTTCGCCAGGCAGGCCATCGAGCGGATGAAAAAGGAGGCCGCAGAGCGGCAGGCCAAGATGGCCGAAGAAGAGAAGAAGAAGCTCAAGGAGCTTCACTACATGCATTGCCCCAAGTGCGGGCACCCGCTCGCGGAGCTAGGCTACAAGGGGATCAAGATAGACCGCTGCATGCACTGCCAGGGCGTCTGGCTCGACGGGGGAGAGCTGGAGCAGATCACGCAGCGAGAGGGACTGCTCGGGGGATTCACGAAGCTGTTTAGATGAGTTGGTAGGGGCACGGCGCGCCGTGCCCCTACTCAGGCAACACCTGGAACCCTTCACGATGTGCGGCCTCCCGTAACCGCCGGTCCAGACATACAATCTGGTGTCCCGGGGCATGTCCGTGCGCCCAAACGAGAGCCGCCGCCAACTGCAATGAATCAGCAGCCCGGAGAGGGTGAAGCAGCAGCGCTCGTTCTGCGGTTTCCCGCACCTTGCGGCTAGGCTCTATTTCAGTCCACTCCACAGCCAGACTGGTCAACACCTGGCGAGCCTGGCTTTCGGCAGACTGGGTGAGTTCTCCGTCACGTCTCAGACGGGAAATTGCTGAGCAAACCTCCACCGGGGTCGCCCACCAGGCGACAATCGCACCATCCTCCTCCGCGATCTGCTTAACTAGCGCCGTCTGTGATTCCAGCAAGCACAGTGGGATGATGGCGGAGGCATCCCAAAACTTCATCGTCCTTCTGTTCTTTCCTCCAGAAGGGCCTTGAGCGCTGATCCTTTCGCGTCTTTCGGACGGGGCATTTTCCAAAACCCATGCGGCAACTTCCCGGATCCGATGCGGACCAGGCCGGTCCGGGCAAGCTCCAAAAGATTGGTTGAGTGGGCGGACGCACCAAGACGGATCGGCACAATCGTCGCTATAGGCTTTCCTCGCTCTGTCACAATTATCTCTTCACCCGCCTTCACCCGCGCCAGGTACTCACTAAGGGCGGCTTTCAGCTTCGAGACTGCCGCGCTTTTCATAAGTGACCTCCATGGTCAATTCAATGTGACTAGTATAGTCTAATTCTGCTTAATGTCAAGGACAGTCTGGCTCGACGCGGGAGAGTAGTAGGGGCACGGCGCGCCGTGCCCCTACTACCCGCCCGGCGGCAGGACGCACCTCCCCCACAGGGCGAACCGGTCTCGATGGGGTCCGGGGCCAGACGGAGCACACCATTCCTGACTAGCAACCGAGGGATGTCTGGATTTGGTTTATTCTGTTGAGCAGGTCAGCCGTTTCATCGGCTGTCAGGTCCTGCTGCCCCTTTTTGTTCTGCACATCCTTGATAATCTTGTCGAAGTCCTTACACGCTTTGCCCGGTTTCTTCGTGTTGCTCAGGTCCTTCAGCGTCTTGTCCAAGTCATGAATGAGCCTGTTCTGCAGGGACTTCGTCAGGTTCATTTGGTCCACCAGATGGATGAGGTCTTGGAGTTGCGCACCCGGTGACGACCCCCCTCCCACCCAGGTCTTCGTGGCCGTCCCAGTGGGCTCACTCGGATCTTGCGCGGCGTTGTTGTTCATGTCCGCGTAGGCAGCAATGGTGTCTGCCCCGGGTATTTGTGGCCCCGTATAGCAGAAGGTGGCTTGGCCGCTCCCATTCGTCGCCGCTGCTCCTCCGGTGGTGACCGACCCTGTGACGGCGAACCGGACCGTCATACCCAGAGTGGGGCTTCCCCCGGCGTCCTCGACCGTCGCGGTCACGCAATGCTGGGTGTTGACCGGGTTTGTGGCGGCCGGCGGCTGGAGCGTCAACGTGGCGGAAGGCCCGATTTCGGCAAACTTCGCAACGAAGACGTCGAGTGCGCCGCCGGCACTGGCCTGAAAGGCCCCGGTGGTCGTGGGGAAGTCGGCCGATGTGGTGTCGCCCGTCACGTAGGCGTTGCCCGAACTGTCCACGGCGATGCCAAGGCCTTCGTCAAACGAAATTCCTCCAAGGTAGGTGGAATAGATGAGGGCGGAGCCGGTGGGATTGAGCTTCGTCACGAAGGCGTCGGCGAAGCCATCGAGGGTGGTCTGGAAAGCCCCCGCCGTGGTCGGGAAGTTGGTCGATCTAGTGTCGCCCGTCACATAGGCGTTGCCTGAGGCGTCCACGGCGACGCCGAGGCCCCGGTCAAGCCCACTGCCCCCAAGGTAGGTAGAATAGACGAGGGCGGACCCGGCTGGATTGAGCTTTGTCACGAAGGCGTCGCCGCCGTCGCCGCCGAGGGTGGTCTGGAAGGCACCCGCCGTGGTCGGGAAGTTGCTTGAGTCGGTGTCGCCCGTCACGTAGGCGTTGCCTGTAAGGTCCACTGCGATCCCCTTGCCATCATCATTGTTACTGCCCCCGAGGTAGGTGGAATACACGAGGGCGGAGCCTGCGGGGTTGAGCTTCGTCACGAAGGCACCGGCGGAGCCGCCGAGGGTGGTCTGGAAGGCCCCCGCCGTGATCGGGAAGTTGGTCGATCTAGTGTCGCCCGTTACGTAGGCGTTGCCGGCCGCGCCCACGGCGATGCCGAGGCCTTCATCAAACGAACTCCCGCCAAGGTAGGTGGAATAGATGAGGGCGGAGCCGGTGGGATTGAGCTTCGTCACGAAGGCGGCTAGGAAGCCGTCGAGGGTGGTCTGGAAGGCCCCCGCCGTGGTCGGGAAGTTGCTTGAGTCGGTGTCGCCCGTCACGTAGGCGTTGCCGGCCGCGTCCACCGCGATGCCGAGGCCTTCATCAAACGCACTCCCGCCCAGGAAGGTAGAGTAGACGAGGGCGGAACCGGTGGGATTAAGCTTCGTCACAAAGGCGTCAAGGTCGCCGCCGAGAGTAGTCTGGAAGGCCCCCGCCGTGGTCGGGAAGTCTGTTGACAAGATTCCGCCCGTCACGTAGGCGTTGCCGGCCGCGTCCACCGCGATGCCGCCGGCAACGTCAGACGAACTCCCGCCGAGGTAGGTGGAGTAGATGAGCACCGGATCAATGATGAGCGGCCTGCTGGGGTCATACTTGTCAACCTTAAAACCGACCGTACGCTTTTCTCTCAGCAAGTAGCCGCCCGCGATGTCACGCCGGAGGCCGGCGACCTCCTGGTAGATGACCGGCTTCCGCTGGCGGATCGCGCCGGCGGCCGTGTGCAGCACGAGGTCGCCCTGCGCGTCCACTTCGACCTTGTCTGCGCCCTGGAAGCTCAGCGCGATACTGCCGGGATCGGCGCCCGGCCGGACGACGAAGTCGTGTTCGAGCTGCCGCTGGTTGCCGTAATAGATCAGGTCGATGCCCGGGTAGAGGTCTTGATAGTGCACCTTGGCATACGTAGGCACATGCGTCCGCCACTTCTTGGGATCGTTCCCGAGGAAATAGTTGGCCTTGCCGGGCAGCCCTTCCTGTCCCTCCATGCGCGTCTTGGGGTTGGCGCCGACGAAGCTCATCCGAAGCACGGTTGAGTCGTTATGTGGTTCAATTGTTGACTCGTTAGGTCGTTGAGTAGCTGAGTCGTTGGGTCGTCTAGCCGTAGAGTCGTCGGGTGGTTGTGTCGTTGCGTCGTGAGGGGCCCGCTTAACGTTTAACGAATAACGATTAACCCTCTCACGACTGCGAAGCATTAGGACCGCCTCCGTGGGAGCGAGAAAGAGCGTGTGCCCTGTGGCGCGGGAAAGGAACCTGACCTGTGGATCGGCCTGCCCGCGGTTGGCCTCGAAGCTGAGGGGCAGCTTCCCGTACGCCTCCTGCAGGTGAGCCTTCGCCGTCGAGGGAGATACGGGGATCTTCCTCCCCTCGGCGCTGACCACAGAGGCCGACAGGACGACCAGGGCTCCACTCACGATGACGGTAGACACAATGGCCTTGGTGAGATGGGCTAGGAGCTTCATCGCATCCTCCACTTCTCGCACCCCTCTTTATAGAGAGGCCGCGTGATAGTCGAAGTCGGAAATGAATCTGGCTAGGGCACGGACAGCAGGCATTGTGACTCTGCAAGAGGGCCAGGGCGCTTCTGGGGAACTCACATGTAACTCCCACAGCGATGGGGATCTAAGACACCTGGCTTAGCTATTCAAAGATTCATGCAATGAAGATGCCATGATTTCCTTTTCCCACGCCCCCAAGAGGAACCGAGAAAAGAAG
>VBOO01000290.1 GCA_005877505.1 Nitrospirota bacterium | reverse complement strand
CTGGGCGAAGGCGGCCATCTCGCGGTACTGCGCGAGGTCCAAGCGGAGCGAGCCGGCCACCGCCTTCATCGCCTTGATCTGGGCCGACCCACCGACCCGGGAGACAGACAGGCCTACGTTGATGGCCGGCCTGATGCCTGAGTAGAAGAGGTCGCTACCCAGGTAGATCTGTCCGTCGGTGATCGAGATGACGTTCGTGGGAATGTACGCCGACACGTCGCCGGCCTGGGTCTCGATGATCGGCAGGGCCGTGAGGCTGCCGCCGCCCTTTTCCGTGCTGTACTTCGCCGCCCGCTCCAGCAGCCGGGAGTGCAGGTAGAACACGTCGCCCGGGTACGCCTCCCGGCCCGGCGGCCGCCGCAACAGCAGCGAGAGCTGACGGTACGCTGTCGCATGCTTTGACAGATCATCGTAGATGATCAGCGCGTGGCGGCCGGTGTCGCGGAAATACTCGCCCATCGCCGCGCCGGCGTAAGGGGCCAGGTACTGCAACGAGGCCGGGTCGCTGGCCGTGGCGGAGATGACGATGCTGTACGCCATGGCCCCGGACTCTTCGAGTATCTTGATGACGCGCGCCACCGTGGAGCGCTTCTGGCCGATGGCGACGTAGAGGCAGATGACGTTCTGGCCCTTCTGGTTGATGATAGTGTCCACTGCGATGGCGGTCTTGCCGGTCTGGCGGTCACCGATGATCAGCTCCCGCTGGCCACGTCCGATCGGGATCATCGCGTCGATGGCCTTGATCCCGGTCTGCAGCGGCTCGCGCACGGGCTGGCGCTCGATCACCCCGGGCGCCCTGACCTCCACCCGGCGAAACTCTTTGGCTCGGATTGGCCCCTTCCCGTCCAGCGGAGCGCCGATCGGGTCCACGACACGCCCGACGACGGCCTCCCCGACTGGGACCTCCGCAATCCTGCCCGTCCTCTTGACGAGATCCCCTTCCTTGATATGCTCGTCGGACCCCAGGATCACCGCGCCGACGTTGTCTTCTTCCAGATTCAGTGCGATCGCCTTGAGGTCGCCGGGAAACTCCAGCAGCTCGCCGGCCATGGCCCCGTCCAGCCCGTAGACCTTGGCGATGCTGTCCCCGACCTGGAGCACGGAGCCGACTTCGGCCACGTCCACCTGCTTCTCGAAGGACTTTACCTGGTCCCGGATGATTGCGCTGATCTCTTCCGCTTTGATCTGCATGCGTGCTGCTCCTCGGGCGTTCGCGTGCGGTTAGGTTCGCGTGAGGATGCCCCGCAGCCGTTCCAGTTGCCCGCGGACCGTGCCGTCGTACACCCGGCTGCCGAATCGAATCTCCAGCCCGCTGATCACGCCGGGATCGACCTGGACCGCCACGTCAACCTTGCCGCGCGTCGCCTGCTCGAGCCGCGCCTGGAGCGCGGCTCGTAGCTTGTCGGAAAGCGGACGGGCCGACACGACCTGCACCGCCTTGCGATTGGACGACCGGTCGGCGAGCGTGCTGAAGGCGTCGCTGATCTCCCGGATGAAGACGATGCGGTTCTTGCGGACGATGTGGGCGAGGAACCGGTGGGTGATCGGCGGGCACCCGGCCTTTGCCGCCACTTGATCGACGACGGCGGCCTTCTCCTCCTTGGCAAAGACCGGACTCAACAGCAGGGCCCGGAACTCGCGGGAGGTGGAGAAGGCTTCGGCCAGCAGACGGAGCGCCGCTACGGACGGACCGATCCCGGACGGATCCTGCAAGTCGAAGAGAGCCTTCGCGTATCGTTGTGCAACCGCCGTTTGGATCACTTATCGGTAACCGCCTTTGCTGGTGCTAGTTCGTGCTGGCAGGCTGACTCAAGGGAGGCGCACCGTAACATGAAAGCTCAATGCTGTCAAGCAGTTCACCCCATTTCAGTCCGCGCAGCGCCCGGCTTCGATGATCCCACCGCCCAGCACCCGGTCCCCCTGGTAAAAGACCGCAGACTGCCCCGGGCTGAGGGCCCGCTGGGGCGTGTCAAACTCGACGCGCAGCCGCCCGTCCGCCAGCGGCCAGATCGTGGCCGGCACCTCCGGGCTTGCGTAGCGGACCTTGACCTCGGCGCGAACCGGTTCGGCCAGCCCATCCATGCTCAGGAGGTTAAGATCGCCGACGAGGCAAGAGCGCTCCAGCAGATCCTCCTCCGACCCTACGACCACGGTATTGCTGGCGGCGTTCACGCGCACGACGTAGAGGCGCTGCGCCGCCGCGAGTCCA
>VBOO01000289.1 GCA_005877505.1 Nitrospirota bacterium | reverse complement strand
TGAAGGTGCCCCACCATGGGGGCAAGGGGTCCGTGTACGGACCGTTCCTCCGGGCCGTGCATCCACAGTTGGCGGTCGTCTCAGTCGGCCATGCGAATGCCTACGGACATCCGTCCCCGGCGATGGTGGATGCCTATGGCCGGCTTAGAATTGCCCTGCTGCGGACGGATCGGCACGGAGCCGTCTCGGTCATCGGGACGCC
>VBOO01000288.1:404-2261 GCA_005877505.1 Nitrospirota bacterium | reverse complement strand
CCACTCGCCATGAGGAGGGCCTCCATCGTCTCCTTTACGGCATAGAGGCGAGGAAGGGGTCCATCATGTTGACAGGGGAGGTTGGGTGCGGGAAAACCCTGCTGAGCCGGACCCTGATCCAACAACATCTCTCCAACGAACGGTATGATTTGGCGTTGATCGCTAATCCCAGCTTTGACGCCACTGACTTCATGAAGGAAATCCTCTACCAGCTCGGCGTCAATCAGAGTGGGTCCAAGCTGGACATCGTCCATGCCCTGAACGATCACCTGCTGGAGAATCTGAATAAGCGCAGGGACACCGTGCTGATCGTGGACGAAGCTCAGTCTATTATCGAGGCCGCAATTTTCGAGGAATTGCGACTGCTCTTGAATTTTCAGCTCAACGATCGCTTTCTGCTCACGTTGATCTTGCTGGGGCAGCCCGAATTGAGAACCAAGGTCGACGCCTTTCCGCAGCTTTCGCAGCGGGTTGTGATACGCTATCACCTGATGCCGTTCTCTGCCGAAGAAGTCGCAGACTATGTCGATTTCCGGATGCAGGCGGCGGGCGCCTCCAGGGCGATCTTTACGCCGGAGGCCATGCAGGAGATCTATGATGCCAGCGGCGGGGTCCCGCGGAAGGTGAATACGGTTGCGGACCTGACGTTGTTGATCGGCTTCATGGAGCAGTGCAGACTGATCGGGCCTGAGGTGGTGAAAAAGGCGTTCATGGAATCGCAGTAGTCAATCATGGCGCGTCTCAATGAACTCGTGCGGAATGAAGGGGGCCCCCCAGGCGAAGGATCCGGTCCTCGCCCCAAAGGGGAACTGAGCAAAACCTTATTCAAAAACATCGATACGGCTGCTTCCCAGGGCTCCCTGGAGAGTCGAGCCCAGGTGATTCTGGAGGCGGATCAGTGGCACGCCCAGGCCGAGATGGAATTGACCCCCATCCTCGACGCCGTCCGCTCGGCCCACCCGTTCTCGCTGGATGGCGTCACCCAAGTGGTGGACGGGTTCGTCAAGTCACTCGCGCAAAGCGATCGGCTGCTGGTCAAAGCCATCTCCGCCGAGCGGGGCGGTCTGGTCATCACGAACTTGGTCAACACGACCATCATCGCACTCAAGATCGGGATGGGGCTGCGCTATTCGAGCCAGGACCTCATGCGATTGGGTGTCGCGGCGATCCTCCATGATGTCGGGATGTGTCTGGTCCCCGAGGCGATCTTGAACAAACCCGGCCCGCTGAACCCCGAGGAACGGACTCTCATCACCCGACACCCTGAATTGGGTGCGCAGGCGTTGCAGCGGCTGGGCCGGGAAGCCGGCTGGCTCGCGGAGCTTGTCCATCAGGAGCACGAACGGGTGGGCGGGCAGGGGTATCCGCGTGGGCTTAAGGGGGAGGAGATTCATGAGTACGCGCAGATCATTGGACTCGCCGACACCTTCGAGGCGCTCCTCCACGCGCGTCCCTACCGGAAGCGTTTTCTCCCGCATGAAGGGCTCAGGGAGTTGGTGACGAAGGAGAAAACGGCGTTCCCAACGAAGATGTTGAAGTGCCTGATTCAGCAGTTCTCCGTGTTCCCATTGGGAACGCGCGTCCGGTTGAACACGGGGGAAATCGGGGAAGTCGTGGGGTTGAACCCACAGAATCCGCTCAGGCCGGTCGTTCAGGTGCTCAAGGATCCGCATGGGCTCTTGCTAAAAGAGGCACGGGCGCTTGATCTCAGCAAATCGTCCTTGCTCCATATTGCGCAGGTAGTCCCGGACGATCAGTGAGAATGGCGAAGGCAGGGCACATCAGGGTACTCGCTTCGGGGGTCAGAGCCGCAGGCCTGCTCTGCACGCTCTTCGTGGTGCTGGGTCTATGGTTCGC
>VBOO01000288.1:0-372 GCA_005877505.1 Nitrospirota bacterium | reverse complement strand
CCAGCGATTCCCCCTATGCGCGTCCGGTCAAGCCGGAAGATCTGTACGTTGAAGAGGTCTCTGACCAGGGACTGCCCAAAATAGAACCGGGGGACAGCTTGGAAGTGGTGGTGCGGCGTGGCGCTGGGGAGGAGCGCTCGCTCGTGACGGTTCGGGATAATGGCCGGGTCTATGTGGGTTCGCTCGACATCGAGGTGAAAAACCTGACGGTCCCCGAAGCCGAAGACCGGATCACCGAGCAAGCAGCGACGATCATCCGCAATCCCCGTGTGGAGGTCTCGATCAAGCAGAAAAGGGTGCTGCTTCGCAAGCAGAGGGTCTTTTTGCTGGGAGGGGGAATCGGGCAACCGGGGACCGGCGCATTCTTAACGA
>VBOO01000064.1:20325-30173 GCA_005877505.1 Nitrospirota bacterium | reverse complement strand
GCGATGATGATGCCAAGGCCATCATGTTTTTTCTGAAGACGCTGAACGCCCCGCCGCCCGCCCAGCCACTGCCGGCCTCTTCCTGATCGCAATCGGCATTCGTTCCGGTAGGGGCACGGCGCGCCGTGCCCCTACGTTATCGCAGCAAACGAAAATCGACTCTGACCCCAATTCGTTCCGTTATCGCAGCAGCACGCCGCTCCAGAACCCTGCGAGGAGGAGCGCGCCGGCCCAGACGTGCTGCTTGAACAAGGCGAAGGCCTGGGCGGGCGCGAGCGGGTGTCTAATCCGGCGAACCTGCCAGGTGAACTGCACGCCCGTCAGTAGGAGCGTCACGTAGAACGGCCAGGCGAGGCCCGTCGCCAAGCCGACCAGGCCCAGGACCACCACCATCGCGGACAGAGCGCTGCCGACTGCCGCCCACGTCCATGATCCGAAGAGCAGGGCGGCGGAATGCAGGCCGACCAGCCGGTCATCGTCCTGGTCCTGCAGGGCGTAGATCGTGTCGTAGCCGATGGCCCAGAAGATAGTGGCGACGAAGAGGCCCACAGCCGGCCAGCCGACCTCGTTGCGAGCGGCCGACCAGGCCATGAGCGCGCCCCATCCGAACGCCATGCCCAGAATAGCCTGGGGGAGCGGCAGGACCCGTTTGGCCAGCGGGTAGAGGATCACCAGGAGCAATGCGACGGGTGCGAGGGTGATCGTGAGGGGATTGAGCAGGAAGACCAGGCCGGCGGCGATCCCGATCAGCGCGAGAAAGAGAGCCACGGCCGCTCTTGGCTGCATGCGGCCGGAAGCCAGGGGGCGCTCGCGAGTGCGCTGGATCCGTCGGTCCAGGTCGCGGTCCCAGAGATCGTTGACGGTGACCCCTGCGCTTCGCATGACGAACACGCCGGTCACGAAGATCGCGGTTAGCGAGAGAGACGGGTGCCCGTCGCCGGCGAGGACTAGCGCCCACAGAGTGGGGAAGAGCAGCAGGAGGGAACCGGTTTGATTGCGGAGGCGGATGAGATCGGCCAAGTCTGACCAGGAGCGCGACAGTGCTTCAAGAGCGGCCATGGGCGCACGGTACCGAATCGGCTGGGGGGTGTCAAGGATGCGGCTCTGGGGGGTTTTCGTTGCGATTGGTTCGCATTTCTTGTATAACGCAGCGGGCAGTCAAATCAGCCGCGCGCCCGCCATCGATTCCAGGAGACCTGCGCACATGCTGCTTCTCTGTTCAGTCCAGCGTCCTTTCATGCGTCTCGTCGTGCTGGGAACGGTCGTGGCCGCGCTCGGCTGCGGACAGAAGCTCGTCTTCCCGCGGTTGGTGTTCACGCCCGAAGAGTCCAAGCCCCCCAGCATCCCTATGACGGTCCGCCTCGAGATTCCCGAGGCTCTCAAGCACGCGCAGTTGTTCTATAAGGATTCGTGCGGGACGCCCCAGGCGATTGCTCTGGGCGAACGGCTCGCCGAGCAAGTGAAGGCGGATGCGACTGGGGTCTTTGAGAAGACGTTCGAGGGAAGCGCGAAAGATCCCGCGGACGCCGTGCTCAGCGCCGCGCTCGAGACCGGGGACATGAGCCTGGCCATCCCTCGACGGGAGATTGGGGAGTATCCGCTCAAGGTGCTGGTGCGCTTGCGGGTCACGGTCGTGGATGCGGAAGGCAAGACCCTTTACAACGAGCCGGTCAAGGGTGAAGGCAAGTGGACCGTGACGACCGACGGCACCAACTGCACGGTTCAAGGGGTGATGCTGCCGGTGACGGAGGCCTTGGAGAAACTGTCGGATCGGCTGGTGGACAGCCTGACCCAGTCGGTCAAGATTCGCGACTGGGCCATTCGCTTGGGGACGCGCAAGGAGATGATGGCCGCAGGCCGACCTGGCGGGAGCGGGGGCACGGGCGCGCCGCCGACAGCGACTGCCGAGGCGCCGACCCTCAGCTTCCGGGCGTCCCTCGAGGATGAGAACCGCAATCAGGTGCTGCAGACCGGTGAGAAGGTCGTCGTCCGCGTGGAGGTTGCCAACGCCGGTCCGGGCGTCGCCCGCGGCGTGGCGGTCGAGCTCTCGGGCACGCCGGCTCTGGTGAAGGAATTCGTCAATCCGACGTTGCTAGGCGATATCCTGCCGGGCGTGAAAAAACAGGTGGCAATCACGGCGACGCTGCCGGCGTCTCTCCCCGAACAGCAGGCAGAACTGCTCGTTCAGGTGACTGAAGCCGGAGGCCATGGGCCGCCGACCCGCAAGCGGTTCGTGGCGTCCGTCAAATCCGGCACGGGCGCACGCGAGCCGGTCGAGGCGTTGTCGGTGGACGTGGACCAGATTCCTGCCACGGTGCAAGGGTTTGAACGTCGCACCTCGTACGCCTTGGTGGTCGGCCTCGGAGGCTATCGGGAGGAAAGCCTTCCGCGTCTGACACATGCCCGGCGCGATGCCGAGATCGTCGCCAAGCACTTGACCGCACTGGCGGGGTTCCCGTCCGAGAACGTGCGGGTCTTGATGGACGAGCGCGCGCTCTTGGTTGATTTACAGGACACCATTGAAGACTGGCTGCCTCAGCGCGCAAACCCGTCGGGCATCGTCTTCGTCTATCTGGTCGGCAACGCTGTCCTGAATGCGGAGGGCACCGACATCATCCTGATGCCCTACGAAGGCCGCCCCGACCTCTTGCGCCGCGGCTATTCGCTGAACCGGCTGCAGGAAGTCCTGGCGCGCTTGCCGTCCCGGCTGAACCTGGTGTTCGCCGATCTCTCGTTTCCGGCCGGGGACGAAAAAGGCGATGCGCCACAGCTCCCGTGGGGCGCCCGCAAGGATGGCGACAAGCGCCGCACCGTCTTGATCGGGTCGTCCTCCACGAACGGGCCCAGCCTCGCCTGGGAGGCCGGACACCACGGGCTGTTCACCTATCACTTTCTCAAGGCCATTCGGGGCCAGGGTGATGCCGACAACAGTGGTTGGGTGGACCTGGGAGAGATCATCGCCTATCTGCGGGAGCAGGTACCCAAGGGCGCAGCCGAACTCAACAAGCAGCAAGTACCGGCGGTGAACCCGGAGGTGGAGCCGGACGGCCCGATCGGCTCCTTCCCGTTCAGCAAGGCGCGGCGGCGGGGTTGAATTCTCCCCGACGGCTTGTTACAGTGGGCGCCCGAGCCGGCGTAGCTCAGTGGCAGAGCAGCTGATTCGTAATCAGCAGGTCGGTGGTTCAATCCCACTCGCCGGCTCCAGACAATCTACCTGTATCTATCATGGTTTCGGAAGGAGGCCATCAATGATGAAGGCGACATTGCCCATCACCGTCCTCGTCATGGTTCTTGTCGGGTTCGCCTTATCCTCGAGCGTGGCGCTGGCGGGCCGGGAGCAGGACGCCTCGGAAACCGGCCGGCTCTTGGCGATTCTCTTGGACTCCGGCCGAGTCACGGTCGGGGCGAACCAGGCGCTGATCAACGACGCCACGAAGGGCGACAAGGGCTTTACGCCCGCGGTGTTCGAAAAGCAGTTGGTCGAGAAGTTCAAGGAACGGTCCGGAGTCGATCTGGCCAACCTCAAGGCCGCCAACGTGCCCGAGATGGCCAAGAAACTGTTGCCCCAACTGGTCGAGGCGTCCAAACAGACCGTCGCCGAGAATCAATCGATCATCAATAAGCAGGGGGTCGGTTTTAAGGGCTTCATCCCGGCGACCTTCGGCACCCAGGCGGCCGCCAAGTTCAGCGCCAAGGCCGGCATTTACCTCAAGCAGACCACGCACGACGGGTTGTTGCGGAATCCTGCTAACAAGGCTGATGAGTTCGAAGCAGGCGTGCTCAAAAAGTTTGCTGATCCGGCGTATCCCCGCCAGGGCGAGAAAATTATCAGCGAGGCGGCGGAGGGCGGGAAAATGCTCCGGGTGATGCTGCCCCTCTTTTACGGTAAGGGATGCCTCACGTGCCATGGGGAGCCCAAAGGCGAGAAGGACATCTCGGGGTATAACAAAGAGGGGGCGAAGGAAGGGGATTTAGGCGGAGCAATTAGCGTCAAGCTGCCGCTGAAGTAATTCCCGCGCGTCTCATGGCTCATCGTTGGCGAGGGCCCACACCAAGGCCAGGGTATAGCGGGTGACCACGGCGAGTAGCTCGGGCTTGATTTTCTCGGGTGTGTCGGTCGGCTGATGAAAGTCCGGGTGGGGCCCCGCCGTCACGATTGCGGCGGTGGGAAGGCCGGCCTCCGCGAACGGCACGTGGTCGCCGCCTGGAAACAGGTCGTACAGTTCCAGCTTGTCGCCTGCGGCGACTTTCTCAGCCGCCGCCTGAGCGGCGGCCTTCTCGAGTTTCGAGAGCCCCACGACGATGTGACCGTTGCCGACCCCCGCGTGGTCGATATTGATCATGGCCTTGACGGCGCTCAGGGGATGGCGCGGATGGGCCAGATAGAACCGTGACCCCAGCAGGCCCTGTTCTTCACCGGCGAAGGACGCGAACAGGAGGCTGCGCTTGGGCCTGATGCCGGTGGTCGCAAAGACGCGGGCGATCTCCAGCAACACGGCCGTGCCTGACGCATTGTCGTCCGAGCCGGGGAAAACCAGGCCGGCTTGGACCCCGAAATGGTCATGATGAGCGCCCACAATGATGGCCTCCTCGCGGAGCGCCGGATCGGCACCAGGCCATCGCGCGAGGACGTTCGAGGTCGTCGCGTCGAGCCGGCGTGCGAGGATCTCCATGCGCAACTCCGTTCCTGTGTCCGCGGATCGTGCGGCGAGTTGCCGGTCCATCTCTTCCTGAAAGGACCGAACGGAGCGGCCGACGGGTTGCAAGATGGCATCCGCTGCGGCGGGCGTGATCCACAGCCCGGGCAGGGCGGCAGGCGCCGCCCCTTCGTAGAGGGCCACCGGCCGGGTCGTCATTCCACGGCGTTGCTCGTAGGGGCTCAGGATCGGACCGGTGACCGTCAGATAGGCCACCGCGCCCTTGGCACGGGCAGTCCGGACCTTGTCCGCGTGGGTCACGCGGCCTGCAAAGCTTTTGGGCTGTCCGCGGAGGAACAGCACCACCTTACCGGCTGCCGAGAGGCCCTGGTACTCATCGAGACCCTGGCCCGGAGCGGCGATTCCATAGCCGACGAAGATCACCGGGGCCGTGATGTGCTCCGTGGGGACCAGGCTTATGATCGGGAGGAAGTCCCGCCCCTTTTCGAAAACCACCACGCGCCGGACGACCCGAATCTCCGCACGGATAAGCGGATCGATTTGCACCGTGGTAATCGGAAAAGGTTGGGGCGCGGCCTGAGGTAAGCGGCTTGCGATATATGCCTAGGTTGCGTGGCCGCCGGCCGTCCCGGATTGTCGCCCGTCGAAATTGGAAAGCTCCCGGACAGTTTGCATGAGTCGGGTGGGAGAGATCTCGGCGGCCAGCTTGGCGAATTCGTCGGGTTCGGCCGCGTGTCCCAGCGCGGTGATGCAGAGTAGGATGATGATCGCCAAGAGTCCCTGCGCGCGCATGGCGCGGGATTATAGCACGGAGCTTGCAAGAGCCTAGTCCGAGAACATTTCGACCAATCTTTCCTCTTGCTTTCTGTCCCGTCTTTCTGTAGAGTCAGCCGCGTTTGGCCGCCTCTAGAGGGCCTCAGAAGAAGGTACTGCTCGTCCACACAACACATCAAACAAGCATCGTAGCGGCGTTTCATCGTATTAACGCGTGAGGGGAGAGTCGTGGGGAAGGTTGCAGAAGGCGGTGAACACACGCGCGCATCGTATGGTTACCTTTCCTTTACGGCCTGAGCACATCCGGAATCTGGCATAGGCAGATCGTGACATTCACCCCTGGAGATCCCGTTGGGATCGGGGAAAGCGTTCAACACGTTGACGAACCGTGCGGCGGTTCAACCGTGGAAAGGAGTCGGGTATGGCAAAAGCGATGACGAAGTCTCAGGTGACCGAGTACCTGGCCGGGAAAGCGGCAATCACCAAGAAGGCGGCGGGCCAGTTTTTAGATGATCTGGCCGCCCTGGCCTATAAGGAGGCCAAGAACACCTTCACCTTGCCCGGGCTCGGCAAACTCGTACTGGTGAACCGAAAGGCCCGGATGGGCCGTAACCCGCAGACCGGAGAACCGATCAAGATTCCGGCCAAGCGTGTGGTCAAGTTTCGGGTCGCGAAGGCCTGCAAGGACGCTGTCTTAGGGAAGAAATAACGACGGCAGTACTCACGGAGTCTTTTCGGAAGGGCCGCCCGATGCGTATCGGGCGGCCCTTCTTGTTTCAAAGAGGGAAGGATTACAGCAATGCTTTGACGTTCTCGGGGGGCCGGGCGAGGACGGCCTTCTCTCCTTTCTCGACGATCGGGCGCTGGATCAACTCCGGATAGACCACCATCAGGTTGATCAGCTCTTCATCGCTCACGTCTTTCTTGCCCAACTCCAGCTTCTTGTAACGCTCTTCGTTGGTCCGTAGCAGATCGCGCGGAGAGATACCCAGCTTCTTGATCAATCGACGCAAGGTCGTCGCTGACATGGGAGTCGCGGTATAGTCGATCGTCTCAAATTTGGCCTTGGCATCGCGCAGGATGCCCAGCACTTGGCGGCAGGTGGAGCAACTCGGCTTCTGATAGACTGTCATCTTCTCCATGGAAGGCGCCTCCAGTCTGTTGGGGAGTCCGGGTACCTGTAGCAATGGAGCAGACGGGTTGTCAAGCAACCGGTGAAACCTCGAGCGGGTAAGGTGTCGGGAAGCATCGGCATCGGACTGGTGGGGCTGGGTCGCCACGGGAGCCGGTATGCGCGGCACCTCTTGGAGGGGATCCCGGGGTGCCACCTGGCCGCTGTCTGCAGGCAGGATGTGGGCGCTGGGCGTGCCTTCGCCGAGCGGCACGGACTGTCCTTCGTGGCGGACTGGCGGGAACTGGTGACGCGTGATGAAGTGGAGGCGGTGGTGGTCGTGACACCCCCGGCGTTGAACCTAGACATCTGCCTGGCGGCCGTGCGGGCCGGCAAGCCGGTGCTGATCGAAAAGCCGCTCGCGTTGACGCTCGCTGACGCTCGTGAGATGGTCCGCACTGCGCGCGAGGCCGGCGTCACGCTCATGACGGCCCAGACGCTCCGCTTTACACCCGTCTTATCTCGCCTGCGGGAGCGTCTGCAGGATGTGGGTTTGCTGGAGTATCTTGTCCTGGCGATGCGGGCCGACCGCCCGCCGCACCGATGGTTGGACGATCCGAGTCAGGCGGGCGGGGGTGTCCTTCTGGAGATTGGGATTCACCTGTTGGATCTCATCCGTTTTCTAACGGACGCCGAGGCGGTGGAAGCGGTTGCCGACGTGGAGCAGCGTCATGCCAGTCGGGTCGAAGACGTCGCGCTGGCCCGGTTCCGGTTGTCCAACGGAGTCTCGTGTTATGTGGAAGTTTCGCGGGTGTCAGGCGGACGCGTCTGTCGGGTGGAGGCGGTCGGCGGGGCCGGTCAATTGATCGCGGATGTCGATCGGAGTCTGCTGACCCGGATCGAGGGACGCACGGTCGCGGAAACGGAGGCGGTGCCGGATCGGCCGACTGTCATCACGGTCCTTGAGACGTTCGCCAAGAGCCTCTTAACCGGAGTCCCTGTGCCGGTGTCTGGAGAGGACGGCCTACGCGCAGTGGCGATGGCTGATGCCTGCTACCGCGCCGCACGCGAGGGACGGCCTGTGCCGGTGGCAATCCCATCCTGGTAAGCCCGGATGATACGGGCTAACTTGACCGTCTCGAAAAACGGGTGGTATAGATAGCGCCATGCAGGGTGCTGAAGAAGGACCGTTTAAACAGGCCAGCGGTTTTTCGGTTGCCACGGCCGAAGCTCGAAACCTCCGGGATCTCCGGAATCGGAAGTACGGGCAGCCGGTCTACGTCAGCTCGGACCATCCTCTCGCCCGGAAGGGACAGACGGCCACCTGGGAGAAATTCAACGTCCGACTGGCGGTCGTGAAGTTCAAGGACGGCACCGTGCTGGGGTACGACCCGGCCGACCTGCTCCTGCCGACCCGCTTTGAGGATGGCCAGCCAGTGTTCGAGTTCCGCACCTGCGAATGGTGCCGCGCGACATTCCCCTTGACGCAGCAAGAAGTCCAGCAAAAGAAAGACCTCGCCCGCTGCCCCGCCTGCCAGGAGAGTTAATAGGGGATTGGCGCCCGCAATCCACCGTCGGCCACAACCAGCGCCTCCTTATCTGAGTGGCCAGAGTGGACGAGGTCGAATCAATATTGACTTCCGTCGCCCTAAAGGAGTACTTGTTCCGTCTCACCGGTGTCTCCCGGCGCCCGTCCAAAGAGCTGTTCACGTATAGGCCCTAGACGTGAAAGGTAATGTACAACACATTACAACCGCGCCTCGCTGCGTAGTTCTCATCGCCACCTCGACGGCGCGCGCGCGCAAGCAGTGGACGCAAGCACTCGAGGGCATGTGTACCGTCCTTGTCGTTGCCGAGCGGGACTCGCTGGATCGAAGCCTGGGCGACCTCAAGCCGGACATCCTGCTCCTCGATCTGGCCCTGCCCCGGCTGGGGGACCTCGAGGGTGTCCTGGCCCTCCGAGACATGAGTCCCGCAACCAAGATCGTGCTCTTCGCCAGGTCCCCCAGTGTGAAGGAAGGGCTCTCCTTGCTGAGAGCGGGGGCCTGGGGCTATTGCGAAAAGGCCATCGATCCGAGACACCTCAAGAAAGCCGTGCTCATGCTCCAGAAAGGCGAGGTGTGGGTGAAGCGCAATTTAGTTCCCCACCTGATCGGGGAATTGGCCCGGCTCACCAGCCACCGGCTGAAGGACTCTGCCATCGGCGACACCCGACTCGCAAGCTTGACCCCCCGCGAGCGCGAGGTTGTTTCCCTGATTGGCGAGGGCGCAAGTAATAAGGAGATCGCCAGCCGGCTTCTGATGACCGAGCACACCGTGAAGGCGCACTTGACGGCCATCTTTCGGAAGCTCAACCTTTCAGGCCGGGTCCAACTGGCCCTGTTAGTCCAATCAGCCCGTTCATGATCCCGCGTCGCCGCAATGTCGGACGCCCGCTCTGCGGGCAACCCCCACGGCCATCCCCAACCAAAGTACTATTGATTTGGAACCGCCTGGCGTGAGCATAGTGTTGGCAGGGGGAACGAGGCTGATCTGATGACACTCACCACTGTCCTCATCGCCGATGTGGAGAAAGCCAGCCGCGCCACCTGTCGGCGTATTCTCCAGCCCGAGAAAAAAATCAAAGTGGTGGGCGAAGCGCGAAGCGGCCTTGAGGCCCTGACGGCCGCCGCCAAACTGAAGCCGCGCGTGCTCCTTCTGGATCCGCGTGTGGGTGAAGGCGCGGGGGGGACCCTGGTCTCGATCATCCTGGAGAAAAGTCCGAAGACCAGGATTATTCTCCTCAGCGAGCGTGCGTCCGATGCCGACATTCTGGACGGGCTTTCACAGGGAGCCCTGGGCTATCTGGCCAAGCACGGGCTCCCCACCGATTTGGCGAAAGCGGTGCGGACAGTGGCGGCTGGGGGAGCCTGGGTGCCGCGGATGATGGTGGGGAGGCTCCTTAACCGACTGGCTCAAATTTCTCTCCAGACGTAGGACACGCGCCAGATCTTCCCCCGCACGCTGGCGTAGCGGTCCTTGGTCAGTATGGCTGACCGGCAGTTCCCTTGCCAGGAGCTGTCCGTGATATACTTTTTTTATGCCACATGACTTCATGCCGGGGTTGGCGGGCGTGCCGGCTGCCCGCTCCAGGATCAGCGATGTGGATGGCCAGGCCGGCGTTCTGGAGTACCGCGGTCTCCGCATCGAAGAGCTGGCCGCGAAAAGCACCTTTCTCGAGACGGCGTACCTCCTCCTCTTCAACCGCCTGCCGGCCCGCCTCGAACTCGAACGGTTCACCGCGGATATCACCAGGCACCGGCGGA
>VBOO01000064.1:0-20206 GCA_005877505.1 Nitrospirota bacterium | reverse complement strand
CAGGAGAACAACTACTGGTCGGCCGTGCGGCTCATCGCAAAGCTCCCGACCATCGTCGCGGCTTTCGCACGCCTCCGCCGCGGCGATGACCACGTCCCGCCGCGAGACGATCTGAGCTTCTGCGAGAATTTCCTGTACATGCTGACCGAGCGGGTGCCCGACCGGCTCGTCGCGGACGTCCTGGACGTGTCTCTGGTCCTCCATGCCGAGCACACGATGAACGCCTCCACGTTCTGCGGCCTCGTCACGGCTTCAACGCTGGCCGATCCCTACACGGTCGTCTCCTCGTCGATCGGCGCCCTGAAAGGACCGCTGCACGGCGGGGCCAATGAAGAGGTCGTGGCCATGTTGCGCGAGATCGACACGGTCGAGCGCGTGCGTCCGTACCTGCAAGCCAGGCTGGAGAAGAGGGAGCTGATCATGGGGTTCGGCCACCGGGTCTACAAGGTCAAGGACCCACGCGCCGTGATCCTCCAGCAGCTCGCGCAGAAGCTCTTCGCCCAGTACGGGAAGTCCCCGCTCTATGAACTGGCCGAAGAAGTGGAAAGGGCCGGTGTGGAGCTGCTGGCCCACAAGAAGGTCTACCCCAACGTGGACTTCTACTCTGGCATCATCTATGACCAGATGGGCATCCCGAGCGACACGTTCACGCCAATCTTTGCCATGGCCCGGGTCGCAGGCTGGCTGGCCCACTGGCTCGAGCAGTTGAAGGAGAACAAGCTGTACCGGCCTGACCAGATCTACGAGGGGGAGCACGGGCGCCGGTACCTGCCGCTCGACCAGCGCGGCTGACTGCGTGCCCGGCCCACCTGCTCCGGTGTGTGTTGCTTGAGCCGCTCCACGGACTGGATTACAATCCCCGCGCCGGACGAAACCGATTCAAAAGGGTGAGCCCATTGCACAAGGTGGATGTGTGAAGAAGAAGCCGCGAAGCAAACCTGCCGGGAAGCCGTCCCAGGGGAAAGTCATCTATCTGCCCGATCAGGCGTCGCAGAAGGCAGCAGGCCGGATGACCCGGCTGGAGCGCGACTCGATGGGCGAGCTCCCTGTCCCTGCGGACGCCTACTATGGCGCGCAGACTGCCCGCGCGATCGAAAACTTTCCGATCAGCTCCCTGCGGCTGCCCCGCGCCTTGATCCGGGCGCTGGGATTGATCAAGTGGGCCGCCGCGTGCGTCAACATGGAGCTGGGGCTCCTGGACTCCAAGATCTCCAAGGCGATCCAGCGGGCAGCGCAGGAGGTGATCGACGGTCGGCTCGACGAGCAGTTCCCGGTGGATGTCTTCCAGACCGGCTCCGGCACCTCGTCGAACATGAATGTCAATGAAGTCATCGCCAACCGAGCGGCCGAACTGCTGGGCGGGGAGCGGGGCAGCAAGCTCGTGCACCCCAACGATCAGGTGAACCTCGGACAGTCCAGCAACGATGTGATCCCCACGGCGATCCATGTCGCGGCTCTGGAGCAGATCGACGGGGCGATGCTACCGGCGCTCAAGCGCCTGTGGAGGGCCTTGGCAGCCAAGGCAGAGGAGTTTGACGACGTGGTCAAGATCGGGCGCACGCACTTGCAGGAGGCGACCCCCGTCCGACTCGGTCAAGAATTCTCTGCCTACGCGCGGCAGATCGAGTTGGGCATGCAGCGAGTGGAGCGGGTGCGCGCGTCGTTGGGGGAGCTCGCGCTGGGGGGCACCGCGGTCGGCACGGGCTTGAACACGCATCCGGAGTTCGCCAAGCGCGTCATCGCGCTGTTGGCCCGCGAGACCCGCTGTCCATTGCAGGAAGCCAAGAACCACTTTGAAGCCCAGGCCGCCCAGGATGCGCTGGTAGAAGCCAGCGGAGCGCTCCGAACCGTGGCGGTCAGTCTCATGAAGATCGCCAATGACATCCGGTGGCTGGGCTCGGGCCCGCGCTGTGGCCTGGGGGAGATCCTCCTGCCGGAGACCCAACCCGGCTCCTCCATCATGCCGGGCAAGGTCAATCCTGTCATCGCCGAGGCGGCGATGATGGTGGCGGTCCAGGTCATGGGGAACGACACGGCCATCATGGTGGCGGGCCAGGCCGGCAACTTCGAGTTGCTCGCCATGCTGCCGGTCATGGCGCACAACCTCCTGCAGTCCATCGCGTTGTTGGCCCGCGCGGCGGAAAACTTTGCCGCTCGCTGCGTGGAGGACCTCAGAGCCAACCCAGAGCGGTGCCAGGCAGCGATCGAGCAGAGCTTAGCCATGTGCACGGCGCTCACGCCGGAAATCGGGTATGACGCGGCGGCCGAGATCGCCAAGGAGGCGTATCGGACCGGCAAGACGGTCCGCGAGGTTGCGTTGGAGAAGAAGGTCCTGCCAGTGGAGCGCCTCGACTACCTCTTGGACCCCTGGCGCATGACCGAACCAGGCCTGCCCGGCGGCAAGCCTGGGAGCGCAGGGTGAGGACCGGCCCGGAGTTTTTGACAATTCTTTTCAGGTTATGCTAGCGTCCCCGTTTATTTTTGTCTCGGTAGGATATCCCAGGAACGAAGACTCCCCGGATGAACGCGAAACACCTGATTATCGTCGTCGGCGCCGGACCTGCCGGGCTGGGCGTGGCCAACGTCATGTCCAAGCAAGGACATGAGGTGCTGGTCCTCAACCGGGACATTAAATTCGGCGGGCTCGCCGAGTACGGAATTTTCCCCAACAAGCACAAGTTGCGCGGCGGCTTGCGCAAGGGCTACTGGGAAATCCTGACGCGTCCCAACGTCCGCTACTTCGGCAACGTGACGGTCGGCAATGGCGGCAATCTGAGTGTGGCAGAGCTGCGCGCGCTGGGCGCCAGCGCGTTGGTTTTCTCGACCGGGGCTCAGGGCACGAAGACCATCGGCGTGGAGGGGGACAATGCCAAAGGGGTCTATCACGCCAAAGACTACGTCTACCACTATAACCTGCTGCCGGGGTTCAGCACCCGCCCGTTCGAGATGGGCCAGCGTGTGGCGGTGATCGGCATTGGAGACGTGATGGTGGACATCGCGCACTGGCTGTCGCGCCGCCGCCGCGTCGCGGAGGTCCACGTGATCGTTCGGCGCGGTCCGGCCGAGCGCAAGTACAATCCCAAGGAGATCCGCGCCGTCTGCGCCTCTATCGATCAGGCCTCCCTCCAGGAGGAGATCGTGCGGATCGCGCCGCGTCTGGAAGCGGTCGGGCAGTCGCCGGAGAAGGTCCTGACTGAGATGCGGGCGGAGTTCACGAAGTGCGAGCCGCCCGAGAGCCACACCCGCATGCACTTCCATTTCCTGTCCTCCCCGAAGCGCGTTCTCACCGACGGCCAGAACCAGGTCATTGGCCTGGAGGCGGAAGACACGAAGCTCGAGCTCAAAGGCGGGGAACCCGCAGCAGTCGGGCTGAAGACCAGCTACACGATCCCGTGCGACAGCGTCGTGTTCGCGGTCGGAGACCGCGTGGATGAGGCGGTCGGGCTTCCGTACAAGAACGGCGTCTTTGTCACGAACCCCAACCGGACGCAGAACGATCCTGACGACAGTCTGTTCCAGGCTTACGACGAAGCGGCCGGCGCGGTGATCCCGGGGGTGTTTCTCTGCGGGTGGGCCCGCAAGGCCAGTGACGGGCTGGTGGGCGTCGCCAAGCGGGACGGGGAGTGGTGCAGTGAGGTCGTCCTGCGCCACCTGGCGGACAAACCGCCCCCGGCTGCGGAGGAGATCGCACGCACCGTGAACCGGCTGGAGGTCTTGGTGAAGAGCCGGCAACCGGACGTCGTCCAGGTCGACGATCTGCAGGCGTTGAGCGAGATGGAGCAGGAGGAAGGGCAGCGCCGCGATATCGAGGAGTTCAAGTTTCCCACCAACGCGGAGATGCTTGCCGCCATTCGCCGGAAGAAGGCCATGGCGAAGGTGTCAGTGTCCCGTTAGCTCTCCCCCCACTTCAGTTTCTTCCGCAACATATCGTAGTAGGTGCGGTCTGCGAAGCGGATCAGCCGCGTCTTGTTCTCCGACGCGCGGACCTCGATCAGGTCGCGGGGCTGGAGCGCGATGCCGGCCTGCCCGTCGAACGTCACCATGGCGCCCTCGTCTTTGCTGACCAGCGTCACCGCGACGTGCGCCTCTTGGGGGATGACTATGGGCCGGTTGGTGAGGGTGTGGGGACAGATGGGGGTAAGGATCAGCGCGTGGACGGCGGGATTGAGGATCGGCCCGCCTGCCGCCATGGAATAGGCCGTCGAACCGGTCGGAGTTGAGATGATGAGGCCGTCGCCCCGCAAGCCCGTGACGAATTGGCCATCGATGGAGATCTCCAACTGAACCATGTGGGACAAGGCGCCCTTGCTGAGCGCCATGTCATTCAGCATGGCGGCGGCGGCGACCTGCTGGCCCATCCGGATGATGCGGGAGCGCAGCATGAGACGTTTCTCTTCCGCGAAGGCGTTGGCGAACACCTGTTCCAACGCCGAGAAGAGTTCGTCGCGCGTGACCGCGGTGAGGAAGCCCAGCCCCCCGGCATTGACGCCCAGGATCGGAATGGGGCGGTCTTCGACGAGGCGGGCCGCCGCCAGCATGGTGCCGTCCCCGCCGAGGACCACGAGCATGTCGGCGAGCGCGGCGAGATCCTTCCTCTGCGAGGAGGCGGTTTCCCCGACGAGCGCGGCAATGGACGGGTCGAGCAGCGGGTCCTTGCCCCGAGCCCGAAGCCACGGGATGAGCTCCTTCAGGAGGGCTATGGTATCGGGCGACTCGGCTTTGACAAGGATGCCGATGCGTTTCATGGGCGGCATTGTAGCCCGGAATGTTTATGAATATCTACCCTATATCATCCGATCCGCTCACCGGCGGGATGCGGTCTCGAACGTCTGGCTACGACAGTCATGAATAATCCGGGCCAGCCCCGCCGATTGAGTGTCAACGCGAGCGATTTCGGTATAGTACCTACAGTGATCCTGCGCGAAGTGGGCGTGCGCGTGACGGTGATCGCGGGGGGGCGCCCTTGACACTCTCCCGACCACCCGTTAGAATACGATCACCAATTCTCCACGAACGGCATGACCCACCCGGAGGAGACACAGGATGTTTGAACGCTTCACCGACAAGGGCAGAAAGATCATCGTGTTGGCGCGCGAAGAGGCCGAGCGGCACCAGAACGACTATCTGGGCACGGAGCACCTGGTTCTGGCCATCCTTCGCGAGACCGACGGGGTCGCCCTGATGATCCTGAAGAAAATGGGGCTCTCCACCGAGCAGATCCGACTCGAAATCGAGCGGAACCTGCCGGGAGGCGGCACGACGATGACCTTCGGTGAGATCCCCTTCAGCCCGCGGGTGAAGAAAGTCATCGAATATGCGGTCGAAGAGGCCCGGCTGCTGGGCCACAACCACATCGGCGGCGAGCACCTCCTCCTGGGCCTTCTCCGCGAGGAGGAAGGCATCGGCGGGAAGATTCTCCGGAGCCTCGGCGCGAACCTCCTGACCGCCCGCCAGTTGACCGTCTCGTTCCTGCGGAAGAGCTCTCCGCGGGAGCGCGACCGGAAAAGCAACACTCCGGCGTTGGACGAGTTCGGGCGAGACCTCACCCATCTCGCGCAGGAGGGCTCGCTGGATCCGGTCATTGGCCGGCTGGATGAGATCGAACGGGTGCTCCAGATCCTCAGCCGGCGGACCAAGAACAACCCCGTGCTGATCGGAGAAGCTGGCGTCGGCAAGACCGCGATCGTGGAAGGCCTCGCCCAGCGGATCGTGAGCGCGGAGGTGCCCGACAATCTCTTGAACCGTCGCGTGATTGCGCTGGACCTCGGCTCGCTCGTGGCGGGCACCAAGTACCGCGGCCAGTTTGAAGAGCGCCTCAAGGTCGTCATGAAAGAGATCGTCCAGGCGGGCAACATCATCATCTTTATCGATGAGCTGCACACCCTGGTCGGGGCCGGGGCGGCGGAAGGGTCGATCGACGCGTCCAATATGCTGAAGCCTGCGCTCTCGCGCGGGGAGATCCAGTGCATCGGCGCGACCACCCTGGACGAGTACCGCAAGCACATCGAGAAGGACGGGGCGCTGAAGCGGCGCTTCCAGCCGATCTACGTGCAGCAACCCAGTGTGGAAGAGACCATCCGCATCATCCAGGGGCTGCGCGATCGTTACGAGAGCCATCACGGGGTGGAGATTACCGAAGAGGCCATCGCCGAAGCCGTCAAGCTGGCTGACCGGTACATCACCGACCGATTCTTCCCGGACAAGGCCATTGACGTGATCGACGAGACCGGGTCCCGGGCCAAGCTCCAGGCCTACGCCCTGCCCGGCGATCTGCGGGCGATGGAGCAGGAGCTGAAGAAGGTCTCGCGCGAGAAGGAGATGGCCATCGCGCTGCAGAACTTCGAAGAGGCCGTGAAGTTCCGCGAAGAGGAAGAGCGGCTGCGGAAGCTGCTGGAGGACTCGAAGCGCGAGTGGAAGAAGAGCCAGGAGAAGAGCCGGCCTGTCATCGCGAAGGAGGACGTCTCCTACGTGGTCTCCAAGATGACCGGGATTCCGCTCTTCAAGCTGGAAGAGGAGGAGTCCCAGAAGTTGCTTCGAATGGAAGAGGCGTTGCACAAGCGCGTCGTCGGCCAGGAGGAAGCCGTCTCCGCCGTCGCACGGTCCATCCGGCGCTCGCGGGCAGGGCTCAAAGAGTCCAAGAAGCCGATCGGGTCCTTCATCTTTTTGGGACCGACGGGCGTGGGGAAGACCGAGCTGGCCCGGGCGCTGGCCGAGTTCCTGTTCAACACCGAGGAGGCCCTCATCCGGATCGACATGTCCGAGTACCAGGAGAAGTTCAGCAGCTCCCGCCTCTTCGGAGCTCCTCCCGGCTACGTGGGCTATGAAGAGGGCGGCCAACTCACGGAGAAAGTGCGTCGCCGCCCGTACTCGGTGGTGCTCTTCGATGAGATCGAGAAGGCGCACCCGGACCTCTTCAACGTGTTGTTACAGGTCTTGGACGACGGCGTCCTCACGGACAGCCTCGGCCGGAAGGTGGACTTCAAGAACACGGTCATCATCATGACCTCCAACCTCGGCACCAGGCTGATCAAAGGCGCCTCACTGGGCTTCCAGCAGGGCACCTCGGAGGATGTCAATCGCCGCCACAAGGAGGACATCCTGGGCGAACTCAAGCACACCTTCAGCCCCGAGTTCCTCAACCGCATCGACGAAGTGGTGGTCTTCCACTCCCTCGAGAAGGCGCATCTGGTGACCATCGTGGACAACCTCCTCAAGGAGTTGAACCAGCGTCTGGCCGATCAGGGGATCGAACTCGAGGTGTCGGACGAGGTCAAGGCCTGGTTGATCCAGGAAGGCTACCAGCCCATTTACGGCGCCCGGCCGATGCGCCGGTGCATCCAGAAGACCATCGGTGACCCGCTCTCCGAAGAGCTGATCAAGGGGCGCTTCCGGGAGACCCGCAAGGTGAAAGTGGTCATGAAGGGCGGGGCCCCGGGCTTCGTCGAAGAGGAGGCCTTGGCCGGCGTATGACCGGCCGGCCAGGCGTCCCCGGGTTGTTCCCACCGTTGGCCGCTCCGCTCTGTTGATTCTGAGTGCGAGTACGCCCTCCAGCGCGCGTCAGTGCGGCCTGCGCCGTCCCCTTCTCTGAGCCACGTCCGTGATTCTGGGCATCGAGACTTCATGTGACGAAACCGCCGCGGCCGTCGCCCGCGCGGATGGCGCCGTGCTCGCCGAGGTGGTCCGTTCGCAGGTCGAAACCCACGCCCGCTACGGGGGCGTGGTGCCCGAATTGGCCAGCCGCCGCCATATCGAGACCATCGATCAGGTCGTGCGGGAGGCCTTGACTCGCGCGGGGATGGGCCCGCGCGAGCTGAGTGCGGTCGCGGTGACCGGGGGCCCCGGACTCATTGGCGCGCTCCTGGTCGGCGTCGCCTACGGCAAGGCCTTGGCCTATGCGTTGAAGATTCCGGTGTTTCCCGTCAATCACCTCGAAGGCCATCTGTGCGCAGCGAGCCTGGGCGCTGGGGCGGTGGCCCCGCCCTTCGTGGCGCTGATCGCCTCGGGCGGCCACACGAATCTCTATCACGTCAAATCGTGGGGCGAGCCGGAGCTCTTGGGGCGGACACTCGACGACGCGGCAGGGGAGCCTTCGACAAGGCCGCCAAGATGCTCGGCCTGGGCTATCCTGGCGGGCCCGTGATTGACCGGCTGGCGGGTGAGGGCGACCCGGAGCGGGCGCCGTTCCCTCTCCCGTATCCGACGTGCGAGGACCTCAACTTCAGCTTCAGCGGCATCAAGACCGCGTTGCTGTATTACCTGCGGGATCGGGAAGCCGATGGGCGTGCCTGGCATGTGCCTGACGTGGCGGCGGGATTTCAGCAGGCCATCGTGGACGTCTTGGTGGAGAAAACGCTGGCCGCCGCCAGGCGCTGCGGCGTGCGCGATGTCGTGGTGACGGGCGGCGTGGCGGCCAACTCAAAGCTCCGTGCCCGCTTCGAGACACGGGGGAGGGAGGAGGGGATCGCCGTCCTTATTCCCCCCGTTCGCTACTGCACCGACAACGGGGCCATGATCGCCGTCGCGGGTGCACGGCTGGTGCGCGAAGGTCGTATCGCGTCGCTGGATTTCGAGCCTCGGGCGGACTGGGTCGTCGGAGGCTGATGCGCGCAAGGAGGGCGCTCGATTCCTTCTCCTCACGGTAATCTCACCGGGCTCAAGCCCAGCCAACTGAGGCGGTTGGAGCATGTCTACCGCCGCCGGGTGCCCGAAGATGCCATCATCTCCTGGGAGCTGGCCCGGTTCTGCACGGGGCTTTCCCGCGAGATCGGTCGCCAGGTCGGCCTGCTGATCAATCGTCGGGGCACGGTCGAGGACGTCATCGTCGGGAACGACCGGGAGGTTGTCTTGCCTGACCTCTCGAACTATCGTCTCGGCCGGCAATCGCTCCGTGGCATTCGGCTGGTCCATACGCATCTCCGCGACGAACCGTTGAGTCAGGACGACTTGACCGACTTGGCGCTCCTGCGCTTGGACCTGATCGCGGCCCTCGGCGTCCGCGCCGACGGCCAGCCGGGCCATCTATATGCGGCGAACATCCTCCCACCAAATCCGGCCGGCAAATCCTACGAGGTCTGGACGCCCGTCGCCATGCAGGACTGCCACGTCCACCTGGGCGAATTTCTCGGCGCGCTCGAAGAGGAGCTCAGCCGGACCCGCACCGCGCATCTGGTGGACGATCTCCAAGAAGAGGCGATTCTGGTCAGCGTATCGCGGCAGAGCCATGCCGATCAGGAGGAATCGTTGGCAGAGCTGGCCGAACTGGCCCGCTCGGCTGGCCTCATGGTGCTGGACACGGTCGTGCAGAGGCCCCAGAATCTGCATCCCAAGTACCTGCTGGGCAGCGGCAAGCTCAAGGAGGTCGTCATCAAGGCCTTGCAACACGGCGTGAACTACCTCGTCTTCGATCAGAACCTGTCGTCCGCGCAGGCCACGGCCATCGCCGCCGTGACCGACTTGAAGGTCATCGACCGGACCCAGTTGATTCTTGACATCTTCAGCCGGCGGGCCCACAGCCGTGAGGGCAAGCTCCAGGTGGAACTCGCTCAGTTGCGCTACCTCCTGCCTCGCCTCACTGGACGCGGCACGGCGATGTCGAGGCTGGCGGGGGGCATCGGCGGACGCGGCCCCGGCGAGACGAAACTGGAAGTGGACCGGCGCCGCGTGCGGGACCGCATCAGCCATCTCGAGAAGCAGATGGAGGTACTGGCGAAGACCCGCATGCAGCAGCGGGCCCGGCGCCTGCGTCGGGCGGTGCCGATCATCTCGATCGTGGGCTATACCAACGCCGGCAAGTCCACTCTGCTGAACGTCCTGACACGTAGCCGGGTGACGGCGAACGACCGCCTCTTCGAGACGCTGGACCCGGCGAGCCGCCGCCTGCGCTTTCCGGAGGAGCGGGAAGCAATCGTGACCGACACGGTCGGGTTCATCCGGAATCTGCCCGAGGAACTGATGGGCGCGTTCCGCGCCACGCTCGAGGAGCTGCACGACGCTGATCTGTTGCTCCATGTGGCGGACCTGAGCAGCCCGACCCTGGAGCGGCAGGTGGCGGCCGTGGAGGACATTCTGCGCGAGCTGGGGCTTGATCGCCTGCCGCGTCTGCTGGTCCTGAACAAGGCTGATCTCGTAGACCCGGCACAGGCGGCCATATTGAGCCCGCGCCTGGGCGGGCTAGCGGTCTCGGCCGTGCGGCCTGCCACGCTGATCCCCCTGCTTGACGCGGTCGACAAGCAACTCGGGAGTTTGACCAAGGCCGGACTTTCCTGCTAGCATAAGACCGTTTTTCCACGCGTTGCGATCGAAGGGAGACAGATTTGAAATCTGCCCCCTAAGCCGTCGGTCCTGCGGAGGTTTCGACGAAGGGGAGCCATTGAGGACCACGGAGCGGCTCCTAAAGCTGCTGGATGAAGAGTTTCCGAGCCCCCGGGTGGCTCTTCACTACAAGACACCGCTCCAGTTGCTGGTGGCGACGATCCTGTCGGCCCAGTGCACGGATGAGCGGGTGAACCAGGTGACGAAGGGGCTCTTTGCCCAGTACCGGACGGCCAAGGACTACGCGAAGGCAGACCCGGCCAAACTGGAGAAGGAGATTCGCCCAACCGGATTTTACAAGGCGAAGGCCCGCAGCCTTATCAAGACCGGCCAAGCCTTGGTCAGCCGGTTCGGCGGGGAAGTGCCCCAGACCATGGAAGAGTTAGTCACCCTTCCGGGCGTCGGGCGGAAGACGGCCAACGTCATCCTGGGCAATTGCTTCGGGGTCCCCGGGGTGGTGGTTGACACCCATGTCAAGCGGGTCACCAGGCGGCTGGGCCTGGTGGACACGGACGATCCGGAGAAGATCGAAGTCGCGTTGCAGCGCCTGTTGCCCAAGGACGTCTGGACCAGGGCCTCGCACCAGTTGCTGCTCCACGGGCGGCATATCTGTCAGGCTCGCGCGCCCAAGTGCCATGAATGCCGACTGTACGATCTCTGCCCGTGGGAAGGAAAGCGGCCGGCATGATCCGCAGCATGACGGGGTACGGACGTGCGGAAGGACATCATAAGGGGACGCCGATCACCGTGGAAGTCCGCTCGGTCAACCACCGGCACAGCGAGGTGACGACTAAACTGCCGCGTGCCTTGCAGGCCCATGAGGACCGGATCCGCGGCCTGGTCCAAGCCCGAGTGGCCCGCGGGCGGGTGGATGTCACCGTGAATTTCAGCGGCGAGCGGGACCCCGGGCGGGGGATTGTCCTGGACCGACCGCTCGCGCGACGCTATCACGCCTTGCTGAAGGAGTTGCAACGGGAGCTCGGCCTCACAGGCTCGCCGGATGCGACCCTGCTCGCCAGCTTCCGGGACGTCATCAGGCCGGCGGAGCTGGCGGCCGAAGAGCCGGGCGCGGTCCGCGCGGTGGAGCGCGTGCTAGGCCAGGCGCTGAAAGCGCTCGACGAGATGCGCCGCCAGGAGGGCCGGACGCTGGAACGGGACCTCCTGGCGCGATTGCAGGAGGTGGAAGGGCGCCTGCGCACGATCCGCCAACGGCTCCCAGCCATCGTGGACGAGCGCGCCGCGCGTCTGCAAGAACGGATCAAACGACTTCTGGAGAGCGCGGGGGCGGGCAGGGACAGCGTGGAGAAGAGCCGCTTGGCGCAAGAGGTGGCGTTCCTGGCCGATCGCAGCGATGTGAGCGAAGAGCTGACTCGCTTGGACAGCCATCTGGCTCAGTTTCGGGCGTTCCTCCGCAAGACCGAGCCGATGGGGCGAAGCCTGGATTTCCTCTTACAGGAGATGAACCGCGAGGTCAACACCGTCGGATCGAAGGTCGGCGACACGGTGGTGACCCAGGAAGTCGTCGCCGTGAAGGCGGAGCTCGAGAAGATCCGCGAGCAGGTGCAGAATGTCGAGTAAGGACGCCATCGTGAAGCGTCGTCAGGGCATCCTGTTCGTGGTGTCGGCTCCCTCCGGTGCCGGCAAGACGTCCTTGTGTCAAGAGCTCGTCAGTCAGGTGGCGGATTTGCGCTACTCGGTCTCCTACACCACGCGCATGCCACGTCCGGCGGAAATCGCCGACCGGCATTACCACTTCGTGGATGAAGCCACGTTCCGGGACATGATCAAGGAAGGCGCCTTTCTCGAGTGGGCCGAGGTCTATGGCCATCTCTACGGGACCCCCCGAGCCCCCATCAAGGAGTGGATCTCGCAGGGGATCGACGTCCTTCTCGACATCGACACCCAGGGGGCCCTGCAGGTCCGGCGGCACGCACCGGATGCGGTGTCGATCTATATTTTGCCGCTGTCGCTGGAGGTGCTGCGCCGGCGCATGGAGGAACGGAAAGGGGACGCGCCGGACGAGATTGCCAGGCGGCTGAAAAAGGCCAGGGATGAGGTGAAGAATTATCGAGACTATACGTATGTGGTCATCAACGATGACTTTAAGTCTGCCGCACGGCAGCTCGAAGCCATCGTGCTGGCCGAGCGCAGCCGGACGGCGTTGTTGGACCTGTCCGCTGTGGAACAGGCCTTGACGGGAAATGAGAGAGAAACCCAGGAGGAGCAGTAATGGACGCGTTATCGCTGCTGCCCGAGTATCGAGACTTGCCGATCGAATCGCGGAGCCGGCTGGTGATCATTGCGGCCCAGCGGGCCCGGCAGATCATGCAGGGCGCCCGGCCGTTGATCGCGACCAAGCACACCAAGCCGACGACGATTGCGCTGGAAGAGGTGCTCAAGGGCAAGGCGACGTTCCTGGTCGGGAAGGAGGCCCGCCAAGCCATCAAGGAAGCGCGCAAGCAACGGGAGCGCGAGCTTGAACGGCTGACCCTGGCGCCCGTGGTCGGTGAAGATGCGAACGAGATCAAGAAGGACTTGAGCGTCATGGTGGATGACTCCAAGCCTGCGGAGGCGAATGAAGACTTCTAATCGTATCCCCCTCACGCCTGCCGCGCGCTTGGCGGGGAAGACCATCGTGCTCGGGGTGACCGGCAGCATCGCTGCCTACAAGGCGGCCTCGCTGGCGCGCCGCTTGATGACCGAAGGGGCGACGCTGCGCGTGGTCATGACGCACACCGCACAGCGCTTCGTCGGGGCGGTGACCTTTGAGGCCCTAACCGGCCACCCGGTCTTCACAGATCTGTTTCCGTCATCGGACGCAGAGGTGGGTGTGGGAGGGGCGCGGGTACCCGTTGCTCCCCCGCATGCAACGGGTGATGGGCCCCCTCCCACCAAGATAGTCATGCCGCACCTCGCGCTCGCGGACGGAGCCGATCTGATCGTGATCGCGCCGGCCTCGGCCCACTGCGTCGCCAAGCTGGCGCATGGCCTTGCCGACGATCTCCTCACCACGCTCGTGCTCGCGGCGGAGTGCCCGGTGGTAGTGGTCCCTGCCATGGACGGCGGCATGTGGGCCCACTCGGCGGTTCGCGCCAACGTGCGCACGCTCCGTCAGCGCAGGGTCACCGTGCTGGAGCCGGAAATCGGGCCGTTGGCGTCTGGCCGGGTCGGCCAAGGGCGCTTTCCGGAGGAGGACGACATCCTGGCCGCGATCTCTGGGGCGCTTTGTGCCAAGGACTTCCACGGTCGGCGGGTCCTCATCACGGCCGGGCCTACCCAGGAACCGCTCGATCCGGTGCGGTTCCTGTCGAACCGCTCGTCCGGGAAAATGGGCTGGGCCTTGGCCGAAGCCACACGGGATCGGGGGGCTGACGTTGTTCTCGTCGCGGGGCCGACGAGTCTCGCGCCCGTTCCCAATGTCACGTTCGTCCCGGTGGTCACGTCCGAGGAGATGCGCAAAGAGGTTCTCACTCGGTTCCCAGGCACCGATGTGCTGATCATGGCGGCGGCGGTCGCCGATTTCCGGCCGGCGCGCCCGGCCAGGGGCAAGATGCCGAAAGGCGGCGACGTGCGGATACTGGCGCTGGAGCCGACTAAGGACATTTTGAGGGAGCTACCGGTGCGACGGGCCGGGCAGGTGGTGGTCGGGTTCGCGGCAGAGACAGGCGACCTGGTCGCACGCGCCAGGGGCAAGCTGCGCGACAAGGATCTCGATCTGATCGTCGCCAACGACGTCACGGAGGCCGGGGCCGGCTTCGGCACCGACACGAACCGCGCGACCTTGTTGGACCGCGCGGGCCGTTGTGAGGTGTTGCCGCTCATGTCCAAGCATGAGCTGGCGCATCGCATCCTTGACGCAGTGCGCACACTGTCTCCCGGCGTGTCCAAGCATCGGATCTAGCAATCACTGGAGGTCTTGACTATCCTGACGCAGGGGCACCAGTTGCTCCTCTAAATGCAACGGGTCCAAGGAAGCGTCAGGCCCAGCAAGCTCGGTGAGGAGGGAATCGCTGATGTCAAGCGAAGCGGCATCTCACCACGCATACATGTCTGAAGCCAAGCAGCTCGTCGATGCGGGACAGTTTGGCAAGGCGATTGAATTGCTCCAGGAGGGAATCACAAAGTACCCCAAGATGATCAGCGCCCGGGTCATGTTGGGCGAAGTCTATAGGACCTCCGGGGATCTCGCACTGGCCCAAGTGGAGCTGGAACAGGTCATCAAGGCCGCTCCGGACAATTTCGCTGCCCACCGGACGCTGGCGCTCGTGTATCGCGATCTGGGCGATGTACTGTCTGCGATCAAGGCGTGCGAGACCATCCTGCAAGCGAACCCCAAGGACCGTGAGATGAGGGAGTTGCTGGAGAGGTTGAAGGGCGAAGCCACGGCTGGGAAGGCTGCGACTGACGACAAGGCGGCGCATGCCCAGAAGGCCCGACCTGCGGAGAAGCACGAGGCTGTCAAGGCGGCGGATGCGAAGGTCAAGGAGGCGCATCCGACCATGCGCATGGCAAAGTCTCCGGTTGCGCACCACGCCGCCAGTGATGCGGCCGAAGAAGGGCTCTCGGTGGTCATAGAAGACTCCGGGGACGTCACCGATAGCGTGCCCTTGGCCGACCTCTACATCTCGCAGGGGCATCGTGAGAAAGGCCTGGAGGTCTATCGTCGCCTCGCCGCCAAGGAGCCCGACAATCTCCGGTTGCGCGACAAAATCAGGGCGCTGGTGGAAGAAGGAATGAGGGCCGGTCATCCAGCCCCCGTGAAGGCATCGCCGGAAGCCTCGGAGCAGGCCAAGCGCAAGGCTCGCATTCGCCGGCTGGAAGGCTGGCTCGCGGCGATCCAGGGGCGACGCCGGACGTGAAGATCCTGGTCCTCCATGGCCCGAACCTGAATCTGTTAGGCTTCCGCGAGACCCACATCTACGGGACGGTCACGCTGGACGGGATCAACCGTGACCTGGAAGCGCTGGCGAAGGAGGTGGGGGCGGGACTTACGATCCATCAGTCCAATGACGAAGGGGAGCTCGTGGCATGGATTCAGAAAGCGGTGGGCCAGTACGATGCGCTGGTGATCAATCCCGGCGCGTACACCCACACGAGCATCGCCCTGCGCGACGCCATCGGGGCCGTCGGCATTCCGACCGTCGAGGTGCACCTTTCCAATCTCTACCGGCGCGAGGAGTTCCGGCGGCATTCCTACGTTGCCGGCGTGGCGGTCGGGCAGATCTCGGGGTTTGGCCCGGACAGCTATGCGTTGGGACTGCGGGCCGCGGTCGCGCACGTGCGGGCGCAGCAGGCCGCCGCAAAGAAGTAGCACGATGGCTCTGAAGGAGGCAAGGCACACCCGTGATCTCAACGACGGACTTTCGCAACGGGGCGAAGCTCGAGCTGGACGGGGAGCCCTACACGATCATCGAATTTCAGCATGTCAAGCCCGGGAAAGGCGGAGCCTTCGTTCGGACCAAGCTCAAGAGCCTCAGGACCGGGAACGTCATCGAGCGGACCTACCGCTCGGGAGAAAAGCTGCCCACGCCCGATCTCGACGAGCGGGAGATGACCTTTCTCTACGTGGAGGGCGGCCAGTACACCTTCATGGACACGACGACCTACGAGCAGTTGACGTTCGACCGGGGGCGTCTGGGAGACGGTTGGGACCTTCTCAAGGAGAACATGACTGTCACGCTGCTGCTCCATAAAGGGACGCCGATCGGGATGGAGCTGCCGGTCTTTGTCGAGCTCAAGATTGTGAAGACGGATCCGGGCGTGCGCGGCGATACAGCTTCCGGCGGCTCGAAGCCGGCGCTCCTGGAGAGCGGGGCGACCATCAAGGTGCCGCTGTATATCGATGAAGGGGTGGTCGTCAAGGTGGACACCCGCACGCGTGAATACGTGGAACGGGCCTGATGAAACGCCACTCAGACAAAGCCGCCAGGAAGCCCGCCGCGGCACAGCCCAAGCCGCGTCCAGACGCCCTGGTGGACCCCCAGGTCCTCCAGGACCTGATCGCCGCCTTCCAGAACGCGGGCGTCAGCGACCTCGAGGTCGAGCGCAATGGGCTCCGTATCCGGTTGCGGCGTGAAGGGGCCTCCGCGTCTTCCCCGCCCGTCGAGTTCTCCGTGCCCGTTCCTGCTGCCGACCTCACCGCCGCGCCGACGGACACGCCCCCGGCCGAGCCGCTCCCGGAAGGCCTCGTGACCGTGCGCTCGCCCATCGTGGGAACCTTCTACCGGTCGGCGTCCCCCTACGCCGAGGCCTACGTGGAGGAAGGCTCGGACGTGAAGAAAGGCCAGGTGCTGTGCATCGTCGAGGCCATGAAGCTGATGAACGAGATCGAGTCCGATCTCGACGGTCGAGTGGCCAAGATTCTCATAGAGAACGCCAAGCCGGTCGAGTACGGCGAGCCGCTCTTCCTGATCGAGCCGACCGCCCAACGGGAGGACTGAGGGGTGTTCAAGAAAATCCTCGTGGCCAACCGCGGCGAGATCGCGGTGCGGGTCATCCGGGCCTGCAAGGAACTGGGCATCCGGAGCGTGGCCGTCCATTCTGAAGTGGACAATGACACCCTCCACGTGCGGTTCGCGGACGAGCACCTGTGCATCGGGCCGGCCGATCCGGCGCTCAGCTACTGCAACATCCCGAACATTCTGAGCGCGGCGGAGATCACCGCCTGCGATGCGATCCACCCAGGGTATGGCTTCATGGCCGAGAATGCCCACTTCGCCGAGGTTTGCGAATCCGTCGGCATCAAGTTTATCGGGCCAACATCGGAGAGCATCGGCACGATGGGGGACAAGGCGAAGGCGCGTGACTTGATGAGTCGCCAGGGCGTGCCGGTGCTGCCCGGCAGTGAGGGAGAGATTACGAGTGAGCAGGAAGCCGCTGAGGTGGCGGCCAAGATCGGCTATCCGGTGATCATCAAAGCGACGGCGGGCGGCGGGGGGCGCGGGATGCGGGTGGTGAACAAGGAGGATGAACTGGCGCACGCCTTCCAGGCGGCCCGTGCGGAGGCCAACGCTGCGTTCGGCAACCAGAGCGTGTATGTCGAGCGGTACTTCCTCGAGCCGCGCCACATTGAAGTGCAGATCCTGGCGGATGAGCGCGGCCGGACGATCTATCTCGGCGAGCGGGACTGTTCCGTCCAACGCCGATACCAGAAGCTGCTGGAGGAGACGCCCTCGCCGGCGGTGGATGACCGTCTCCGGCGCGAACTGGGCCGTGTGGCGGTCCTAGCTGCCCAGGCGGTCCGGTACCGGAACGCCGGGACCGTGGAGTTCCTGCTGGACAAGGAGCGCCGGTTCTATTTCATGGAGATGAACACGCGGATCCAGGTCGAGCATCCCATCACCGAAGAGGTCACGGGCATCGATCTCGTCAAGGAGCAAATCAGGATCGCCGCGGGCCAGCCGCTGTCCTGGAAGCAGCAGGACGTGAAGATGATCGGCCATAGCATCGAGTGCCGGATCAATGCCGAGTGTCCAGACACCTTCACGCCGTGCGCGGGGTTGATCACCCGCTTCCATCCGCCGGGGGGGCCGGGGGTCCGGGTGGATACGGCGATCGAGCCGGGCTCCGAGATCACCTCTCACTACGACTCGCTGATTGCGAAGCTGATCGTCCACGGCCGGACGCGCGAGGAGGCTCTGGCCAGGATGCGGCGCGCGTTGGGAGAGTGCGTGGTGGAAGGGATCAAGACCACGATCCCGCTGCACCGCCGTATCATCGAGGACCCCGACTTCCAAAAGGGCCGTTTCTCCACCACCTTCCTCGAGCGCTTTTCCTCTCCGCCTCCAACAAGCTGAGCGTGGTGGGGCCAATGCGCCCATTGCACCCACCCGCCCCGGACGATTCGACCCGTTGCAACCAGGAGCAACGGGTACCCCGACGCGTCCCTTTCCCGGCAGGGCTCTATCTGATCCTGGACCCGGCCGTCGCGGGTTCCCGGTCGTTGCCCGATCTCGTCAAGACCGCGCTCACAACCGGCGTGCGCATTTTTCAACTGCGGATGAAAACGCCGCACACAGGCGAGTTCTACGACCTGGCGGCTCAGTTATGCGCGCTGGTCCGGGCCGGTGGGGGAACGTTCCTTGTGAACGACCGGGCGGATGTCGCGCAGGCGGTCGGCGCGGATGGGGTGCATCTGGGGCAGGAGGACTTGCCGCTGGCCGACGCACGGGCGATTTTGGGACCCGACAAGCTGCTCGGGATCTCGACGCATACCATGAATCAAGCGCTCGAAGCCGACGCCGGTGGGGCGGACTACACCGGCTTCAGGCCGATCTTTCCGACGACCACGAAGGCGCATCCGGCCCCGGTCGTCGGCATCGCCGGACTGCGGGAGGTGCGGGCGAAGGTGCGCTTGCCAATCGTGGGGATCGGGGGGATCACGAGCAAGAATGTGAAGGAGGTCGTCGCTGCGGGCGCCGACTGCTGCGCGGTCATCTCCGCCGTGCTCTCTGCTCCCGACCCCCAAGCGGCACTGACCGAGTTGATCAAAGCAATCCGATGACATCCCTCTCCATGACCCGTTGCATTCAGAAGAGCAACGGGTGCCCCGGGCGAGGGGAAAAGTGAGGCACTTCGCGTTGCTCAGGGTGAAAGCCAAGTGCGATTCAGAGGTCCGTTATCAGAGACGGTGGCTGGCCCCCTTGGCATCCTCTTGGCCGTCATTCGACGTGTTACGTGTTCTTGGAGCGTTTGGGGCGGTCGAAGATGAGCACCAGAATGATGCCAATCAGTGCTATTCCGGTGACGATCGCGAACGTAATGGCCGTGGGCGTCATAATCATGTCTTGATGTCCTTTTCGAGTAGGAGCGCCAACCCCAGAAGTCCTATTGTCGCACTTAGCCCGAAAGCCAACTCGAAAAGAGAAAGACCCTTGCTCATGAGCGGATTTACCACTGCGATCGCAAACGCCACCTTGCTTATATCGTAGCAGTATTTAACGAGGCTTTCCCGGTGCTTGTCAAGGTTCATGTCCGATGAGACAGTTGGACATGTGAAAAGGTTAAATGGGGGAGAAAGAATAAGCGGGTGGTGCCGAGCGGGGTGCCCGCACGTCGCATCGTTCAACGTTAATCGTTAAACGGGCTGTAGGGGCACGGCGCGCCGTGCCCCTACTCTTCAACGATGAACGATAACGTTTAACGAATAACGAGCCTCCTGGGGGCTGCTCGACGACAGGACCCGCGTTTTAGGAAGGTCCGCCCTTCGACAAGCTGAGGACGAACGAGGATGGTGTTAGCGGGTGGTGCCTTGGTGGCCAGTGATGATGGCGTAGATGGTCAGCAACATGCCCGCCATCGATCCCTTCTTCTTAACGTTCTTCGCTGGCTTTTCGGGAGTCTTCTGTTCGCTTGCGGGATCCGTCTTGATTTCGGGAGAATTCGACGGGGCTGGCACTTGCACCTGAGGTTGAGTCGCTGTTGGATCGGGCGTTTCGCCGATGGCAGTAGAGGCCATCATGATCGCCGTGGCTATGGCCACCAGACAGGCGAGAATTCTTTGTCCCTTCTTCTGACTAACCATGGCACGCTCCTTCCATCCGGAAGGTGAGTTTTGACGGGGATAGATTTCAAATCTGTCCCCCTTCACATGGAGTGTGCAAACTACGGACCTTTTGCTCGGTATTCGTATCTCTATGAAATGACAAGACATGGAGTTGAAAACTCCCGATCATGACGGACGCCACGTGTGTCAAATACCCCATACGTGAAGGCTTTTGCGTGCAGAAACGGACTTGACCGACTCCGCTTCTATTTTCGGCCTGCCGCCTCCTCATTTTCCCTTGCGTGGTTTGGCCTTGGGCTTTGCGGTCTGGGAGGTCTTCGGAGGCGGATTGCGACGAGCGGCGGGTTGCGGCGCGACTTTGGTCTCCAAGGCTTGCAGCCGATCTTCTAA
>VBOO01000287.1 GCA_005877505.1 Nitrospirota bacterium | reverse complement strand
CCCTCCTGCGTCAAGCCTATAAGAACAACAGTTTCATGGTCATTCCTATTCCATGCAGGCTTCAGCCTGACGGAAATCGGCTAAGCCGCGAAACATAAACGGTTAGAGCTTGCTAGGACTGGCTGTTGTGCGGAGAGGGATGCCGTGTCGAAGAAGTCGTGCCGAAATATCGGCGCGGCCCCGAAGAATCGGCGTTACGCCTGGCGGGAGATGCCGAGCTTCTGCAGTTTCGATTGCAGCGTCGTGCGTTTCATGCCCAGGCGGGCGGCCGCACCGGATGGTCCTCCGATCACCCAATGGGTCTCGCGGAGGACGCGCAGGATGTGCTCGCGCTCGGCCGTTTCCAAGGTCGCGACTTCGTTGGGAACCGTCACGGTCGGTGCTTCCAATTCCCCAAGCGGAACACGCAGGTCAGGCCCTTGGGACAGGATCACGGACCGCTCGATCAGATTTTCGAGCTCGCGGATGTTACCGGGCCAGTGATACTTCGAGAGGGTGGTCATGGTCTCCGTTGGGATTGTCACGATCGGCTTGTTCATTCGACGCGCGTATTGTTGTGCGAAGTAGCGCACGAGCAAGGGGATGTCTTCAGGGCGGTCTCGCAAGGAAGGCACGACAACAGGAAACACATTGAGCCGGTAATAGAGATCGCTGCGAAATTGTTTGTCGGCGACCAACTGGGCGAAATCCCGGTTGGTGGCGGCCACCAGGCGAACATCCACGCGGATGGTCCGCGTGCTCCCCAACCGCTCAAATTCCTGCTCCTGTAAAACACGAAGGAGCTTGGATTGCAGCTCAAGCGGGACATCACCGATCTCGTCAAGGAACAGCGTGCCCTGGTGGGCCAGTTCAAACCGGCCGACCCTTTGGGCGATGGCGCCGGTGAAGGCGCCCCGTTCATGGCCGAACAGCTCGCTTTCGAGCAGCCCCGTCGGGATCGCCGCGCAGTTCATTTTGACAAAGGTCCGCTCGCGACGCTTACTTAGATTGTGGATAGCCCGCGCGATGAGCTCCTTGCCGGTGCCCGTCTCGCCCTGAATCAACACGGCGGAGTCGGTCGGCGCGACAGTTTCCACCTGCTTCAGAATGCGCTTCAACGCTGCGCTCTCCCCGATGATCTCTTCGAAGTTGGATTCGGTGCGGATCTCGTCCTCCAGGTATAACTTCTCTTTGGCCAGCTTGTCTTTCAGCTCGGTGATCTCCTCCAATGAAAAGCGCAGACGGTCGTGCTCGCGGGCAAGCTCCTGGGTCATGTGCTCTTGCTCCGTCACATCCAGGCAAGCGCCGATATAGCCTGTGACAGCTTCCTTTTCGTATACGGGAGTGCCAACCTCACGTATCCATCGAAGCTCACCGTCGGGTCGGACTATGCGGTACTTGACGTCATATCCGCGACCTTCCACCACCAATTGTTTTTCAGCCTCCTCGACGAAGGTGCGGTCTTCGGGATGATAGATACGCACAAAGTCCGCAAGAGTCGGATTGCCTTTTGTCGGGTCCAACCCAAAAATGTTGAACACCTCGCGTGAATAGTAATTGTGGGTTTCAGAGGGATCCCACGCCCAACTTCCTGCGCGGGTCAGTCGTTGCGCTTGGGCGAGGTACGCCTCGTTTCGCCGCAGCTCATGGGTCATCTGTAGATACTCATGGCTGATGTAGCCCAGGACCAGGATGTACGTCAGCAAGCGCAGCGCGTG
>VBOO01000274.1 GCA_005877505.1 Nitrospirota bacterium | reverse complement strand
GCGAGGAGTCAATAGCCATGGAAGGATATTTTTCTCAAGGAGCAAGCCAGATAGCCAGGTTGCGAACGTATGTCTTGATGTCGCTTAGAGTGTTCGGTTCGCGGTTGATGCCGTCGCCAGGCGGCTCGCCGACAAAACTCGGCGCGCCCTTATCCGTGTCCCAGTTGTAGTCCACGAAGTGATGAAAACTCGCCTCGGCTATCCCTCGACCGAGCATGTGGCCCTGCTTGTCTTTCGCTCTCTCGAAAGCGACGACCAGGTTGAAGGTGCGCCCGGTCTTCCGGCTTTTGCCGATGGCGATGACGCGCGCGTGCTCTTCGCCGTCGGGAACGCCGACCGCGCCTTCATGGGGATGAGCAGGAAAATATCTTATCACCCTGGAAGGCGCACTCGGATTGTGCAACAGCTCATGTACAGGCTCTACGGGCGTGATGATTTGATAATCGCCGTTGCTGCCGGAATGATAATTCGGCCACGAGATGGATCTCGTGGCCGAATCGTCAATTGTGCGTCGTGATTCATCGTGCTCAGGATTTCGCGTGTGAAAGAAATGCGCGCGTCCGACACCGCCCAGCGTGCAGAGCGAAGAGCCCAAGTCCTGATGGTCCCGTGTGGCGAGGACGCCTCCGCCGCGTTGACGAAAGCGCGTGATGCCTCGACAGTCCGCAACCGTCAGACCCTCGCCAACGTCAACGGCAAACAGCCATAGCTCATCAAAGTCTGAACGATCCAGTGTGCTCAGCACCGGGTCATCTGCTCCGGCACCCGACTCACGGTTGCGCGCCGTCACCCGGCACAGCCCATTCCCCGCTTCGGCTGTCAAAGAAGCAAGGTGGTCGCGCAGCAAAGAGAATCGCCCGATGTGCCAGTCATCTTCGGTTTCAGGAATGGTCGTCTGCAACAGAATGCGAATTGGTCTTTTCATCGTTGTGTTCTCCCCTTAATCCGATCTCTCGCCTCCGACTCATATCACTGTGCCTTGAACCGGCGGGCAAAGGAAATCGGATAAGCCGCCGAACGGACGGCGATCATCGGATCGGCCGCCTCGATGCCAGGAACCACCGCTCCCGGCAGGAAGAGCAGTGTGTCTGCGGTGTGGCTCTGTGTCGTAGTTTTGGTGATCGCGATCGTGCCCAATTCGACCCTCTTTCGACTGTCCGGCCACGCAATCGAGGGGTCGTCGATCTTGTCGCCAGGCCCGGCCACCTGCAGAAGCAGTTTGAGCTTGACGGGGCCGCGACGAACCCGTTCGCCAATCTCATCGACAAGGTAGTCGGGTCCCATCTTCGAGACCTGCTCCTTAGCGAGGAACTTCTCGCCGGCAACGGGCAGTATCTGATAACGACCGAACGTGCCGACCCCGCTCGCGTTCGTAAACTTGAACGTGTTAATGCCGAAATACGCCAGGGTTCCGTAGCTTACCGGCAGCGGCTTCGGGGCCCCCACGAAGGCCTTTGCGGTCGGATGAGAACTCAAGAACTTATCGAAGGCGGTTGGTTTGGGCGCGTCGGGTCCGCTCGCACCGAGCGCGAGCAAAAAGTCCTTGAAGTCTTCCGCCGTGGCGACCGGGAAGCCATTGAAGGACAGGGCAACGATATCCGTCTGGGAACGGTCCGGAAGGGTAAACTTCACTGCCATGCCGCGTGGCATCTCGTTCGAATCGGGGACAGTCGGTAACCCCGAACCATTGGAGAAGCGGACCGTCACAGGAACCGGAGTCTTTTGTTTTTGCAGGTGCGCGGCCTTGCTCACCGATGCCGCCGAAGCGCTCGGCGTGAATGTGCCTTCCAATATAACCCCCTTAGCGTGATTCGCGCGCGCTCCGGGATGGACGCCGAACACACCGTTGAAGGCGTCCACGATCTGCTCGGGCAGCGATTTCTGACTCGGTGGCGCCTCTTGAGCGACAGCGAAAGTCGGGTTGACGAGGGATACAGCTAACGGTACTGCTGCAAGAAAGTTCCACATCGGTTTGTCCTCCTAACTAAGATTTAGAGACGTTCCTCTTCCAAGTCGTACACATCGAACCAGTGGTACACCACGCGATTGCGCGGGACGTACTTCTGGATGTAGTCCTCCATGTATTCCTGCAATTCCGGGGTCAGGTCGCTCAAGCGCAGGTCGCGTTCCCGGTTGTTCCAGATGACGATGTCGGCTCGGGAGCGCTTCTTGGCGTGCTCGCCGATCCACGCGGCAACCTCGTCGTCGGTCGCGCCGGTGGCGACAAACGACCGGTATGCATCGTAGTTAATCTCAGCGAACTTCAGCCACGGCAATTGGAGTGGTATTCACCCTGCCAGCCGACGAGGACGGCGCGGCACTTGTCTACCGCGCGGGCTGCGAGCACATAGCCGCCCAGCGTCTCGCGCGGGCTGCGTGGGAACTCTTTGCCGTTCCGCAGATCGCGGGCCAGCAATTTCACTTTTTCAAGGTTTTCTTTCATGGGTCTCTCCTTCTTGCCGTTCCTTGTCGGTTACCTGGAGCGTCCTCAACAAAGCAGTTGTCGTGGCGGCGGCAGAGGTCCCTCCACTCCTCATCGCTGAACTGACGACCTGCGGCTTTCTCGGCGAGTGCTTCGAAGTACGCCTCGCGCGGCGCGCCGGGTGCGAAGAGAAGCAGCATCGAAGCCGGCTCGCCGGACTCGTTGCCGAAGGCATGCACCCCACCCTCGGGGACGTACAGGAAATCCCCTGCCGTCGCGTCGAGCCAGCGCTCTCCGTTGAACAGCCGTACCGTCCCGGACAGGATGAAGAACGATTCGGACATTGTCCTGTGGAAGTGCGCGCTCGGCCCCGGCGTGTGCGGTCGGCTCTCCCACAGGTACAAGCCGAATTGTCCGTGCGTGGACGCTCCGATGGCCAGGTAGCGCACCACTGTGCCCGAACCGATCATCAGCTCGGGCTTCTGGCCCGCCGGACGGAACCTCGCGCTGATCTCGCCCTTATCACCTAGGTAGTGAGGGTCGGGATACGACATCTGTCACTCTTGCGTCATGAAAAGTCCTCTATCCTCATTTTCTTCTCGTCCACGGGACACTTACCGATGGGTCAGTTTTATCCGAAGGTCCTTTTCGATGTAGATCGCGATGAACTCCGGAAGCAAATCCGACGTTCCCCTCTGTGCAAACCGTTTCATGAGTCTGTGGTCTTTTCCTGTCGTCAAGTGCACGATCCGCCACAGGTTCAACGGGCGTGATTCGACTCCCCCGACTGCGTGTTCAACATGAAACAGGGGTTGATGGCTTCCGGCATGGACGCGCGTGCCATCTTCGCTCAAGAGCTCCGCTCTTCCGAGAAAGATGACCTTTTGATCCTCATGACTGAGGTAAACCTCTTCCAAGACTTGTCCGTATACGTCGCTTATCCATGCAAGTTGCTGGGACGATCTCATGAAGAATTCTTCCATAGTCCTCAGAGTCTTCCTGCCCCACGACTTGCCTACGCGAACGACATGCGGAATGTATGTTCTTGGGTCCCAAGCCTTCTTGGCCTCCATGTCCCACAACATCCGCCTCGTGAAATGTAATGGTTCGCTTGTGGAGTAATGCTTCTCCAGTACCCTGTTTACATCGACTGGTTCGAGTTCGATTTGCGTGTAATCCGGGTTTTGCCAAGCTTTTTCGAACTCCTCCTTTGCGTTCGAGAATGTCAGTATGCTGATCATTTCCAGATTCCTCCACATATGGGCAGAGAAGGAGACAGGCTACGGTTCCTATTTCCTGCCGGTTGCATGGAGTGTCCTCGCGTCATTAAGAAGTAGGCCATCCTCTGCTTGATCCTCGATCACGCGTCCGGTTCCCAGAGTCGCTTGCGGAAGTAATCCCGCCAGCCTTCCGGAAGTGCGGGCAGATCGCTTGCGCGGCGCAGGAGGTCTTGGTTCGTCGCATCTGCCATGAACAGGCTGGCGATATCCGCCACCGTGATCCCGTGCGTGTCCCGAGCGATGAACTCAAGCGAGTCACCGGGGCCGACGTCTCCCTCTTGAAGGACCGCGAGATAGAAGCCGGTCCGACCGCTGCGCTGGAAGCGCTTGACCATATCCGGTCGGCCAAAGCGAATGCCGAGCTTGAAACAAGGCATCCGAGGTTGAGTGACGATGAATTCGGCCGAACCCGCGCGGAGGCGATCACCAATGTGGACGTCGCGTTCCAGCAAGCCTTCAGTGGTGAAGTTATCGCCGAAGATGCCCCACGGAAGTTCTGTGCCGGGCAGTTCTGTGCGCCAAAACGAGTAGTGCTCCGACGGGTAGGCATA
>VBOO01000270.1 GCA_005877505.1 Nitrospirota bacterium | reverse complement strand
ATGTCCTGCTCACCAAGGGCATGAGGCAGGTGGGCGAAGTGTCCACCTTTGCGCCGAGAGCGCTTCTGGCGATCGCCCGCAGGGCCATTCGCAATCACCACGTTCTCGCCAGCATTGTGTTCATGGTCATGCATTTCGTCGGGTTTCTTGCGGTCCTGTCCTGGGCCGATTTGAGTGTGGTGTTTCCCGCAACCACGTTGGTCTATGTCCTTGGCACCTTGACAGCCAAGTTCATCTTGCAGGAAACGATCTCTCTGCATCGCTGGGCGGGGACGATGCTCGTCTGTCTGGGCGTGGGGTTGGTGTCGCTTCCGTAAATCGCGTGCCAAGAAAGCAGAAGGGAACGGTGAGAGAGTGGAAATTCTGAAACAGGACATCGCGCCGAGCAGGCGTGTTCCGGCCGCGAAGATCCAGTTCCCGCCGGAAGACCGGGCCTGGATCGCTGAGAGGATCCAAGAAGTCCTGGCCAGCGGCCAGTTGACCCTGGGCAAGTACGGAGCGGAGTTTGAGCAGCAATTTGCTCAAGTCTGCGGGACGCGCCACGCGATTGCTGTGAACAGTGGGACCAGCGCCTTGGAGATCATCTTGCGGGTACTGGGGACGGAAGGCAAGGATGTGCTGGTCCCGACCAATACGTTCTTCGCGACTGCCGCAGCCGTAGTCCATGCCGGAGGACGTCCGGTTCTCGTGGACATGGACCCGGAATCCTTTGCCGTGCGGCCGGAAGACGTCGAGAAGACGCTCACGCCCAAGACGGCTGGCTTGATCGTGGTTCACATCGGCGGCATCGTCTCGCGGCGGATGCCGGAATTACAGGAGTGGGCCAGGAAGAAAGGTCTGTGGCTCGTGGAGGATGCGGCTCATGCCCACGGCTCCTCTTACAACGGCGTGCGCGCCGGTTCCTTTGGGATCGCCGGCGCATTCAGCTTTTATCCCACCAAGGTGATGACGTCCGGGGAGGGAGGGATGATCGTCACGAGTGACGATCGCATGGCCGAAGAAGCCAGGATGTACCGAGATCAAGGAAAGGCCAGTTTTACTCAAAACGCGCATGTCCGCATGGGCTACAACTGGCGCCTGTCGGAGCCTCACGCGATCATCGGGCTCCGGCACCTCGCGCGCCTGCCGGCGATGATGACGGACCGGCAACAGATCGCCGCGTTTTATGACGCGGGCTTGAAGGGGCTCCGGAATCTCAGCCCTGTGGAGGTGCCGGCCGGCGGGGTGTGCAATTACTACAAGTACATCGTGGTGCTCACGCAGAAGCAGGATCGGAGGGCCCTCAAGGCGCTGCTGCGCGACCAGTACGGAGTCGCGTTGGCCGGCGAGAGGTGTATGAGGAACCGCTGCACAAGCAGCCGGTGTTCGAATCATACGCGTCCGGTCCGCTTCCGGCGTCGGAAGACTACTGCGCCCGGCACCTGTGTCTTCCGGTCTTTTCGGGAATGGACAAAACTGAGGCCTGCCAGGTTCTGGACGCGTTGAAAGACGTCATCGGTTGACGAACAAGGAGTACCGATCATGGCCAACGTGGTGGTGACGGGAGGAAGCGGTTTCATTGGATCACATGTCGTGGACGCCTTAGTCGATGCGGGGCATGCAGTCACCGTGATCGATCACCGCGTGCGTCCGCACCGTCCGGATGTCGGGTTTGAGGACGTGGACCTCATGGACTTGTCGTCAGTCCTCGCGGCCACCAAGGACGCGGAGCATATTTTCCATCTCGCGGCTGTGTCCAACGTCAATTACGCGCATAAATATCCCGTCTATACCACGGGGCTGAACGTGATGGGGACGGCTCATATCCTGGAGGCGGCGCGGATCAACGGTGCCCGACGGGTCTACCTGGCCTCCACGGTCTGGGTGTATAACGGCGCTCCGAACGGCAAGCCGGTTGACGAGACGGTGCCCTTCTACTTGGAAGGCGCGGGACACATCTACACGTCGTCGAAGATGGCGGCGGAGATGGTCTGCCACAACTACCATCAACTGTACCACGTGCCGTTCACGATCCTCCGGTACGGGATACCCTATGGTCCGCGCATGCGCGAGGAGCTGCTCATTCCCGTTTTCATCAAGAAAGCGTTGACCGGCCAGCCTCTCACGATATCCGGAAGGGGCGAGCAGTATCGCAACTTCGTCTATGTGAGGGATATGGCGGAGGCCCATGTCCTGGCGATGAAGGACAGCGCGGCCAACCAAACCTACAATCTGGAAGGCCCAAGAAAAGTGACGGTCTTGGAAGTCGCCGAGGGAATCAAGAAGCTTCTCGGAGACCAGGTCAGGCTGGAGTTTGTCCCCGCGCGTCCTGGAGATTTTGCGGGGAAGGAAGTCACGGCCAGGAAAGCCCACCGCGAGCTTGAGTGGTACCCCACCGTCTCATTCGAAGAGGGGCTCAAGAGAACGGTGGACTGGTTCCGTCGGAAGTGGGGGCATTGAGAGCGAAAGACACCAGGACGTGACCTCACCTTGCCCCATCTCCCGGTCAGTGATGTGCACGCTGGTCTTCTGGGGTGTGCTCTTTCTGCTGATCCAGCAGACCGAACGCCTCTTCTTGCTTCCTGAGACTGCCGCATTGGAACGGCCGACTACCGGCCTTCTTACGAGAACGCTGGGAACTGGTCTCGTGAGCGATATCGTAAGCGCGACAGGCGCCGTCGCGGTTGGTGCCGTTCTCGGCGGGCTGCTCAGCGTCTCGTTTTTTCGATCGAGAAAAACGGCCAATGGACATGGCGGGTACAGAGCGGGATTGAACATAGCATTGGCGGTGGTTGGATGCCTGCTGTTGGTGATCCTGATTGTGGACGTTGGATATTATGGCTTCAGCCAACAGCACGTGAACTTCGTGTTCTTTGAATATCTCGATGACTTGCTGCACACATCCGGCAACGAGACAGGGGCGTCCCAAGCTGCGGAGCAGACCGTTGCTGAACTGGAAGACAGTGGAAAATGGGGTGTCCGGATCGGGACCTTTCTGCTGCTTGAAGGTTTCGCCATAGCAGGTTGGTGGGCTGCGTTCACGCAAAAGGTTGGGCCGATGCTGGCTCAATGGGAGACCCGGCGACCTGTCGTGGCGTCTGTGGCGCTGGTGACGGCCGTCGTGAGTGGAGCGGCCGGGCTCGGCCCGTTCAATCAGTCTTGGTCCCCTCGCACGGCAACCGACAGCGAAGCCTATTTCAACCTGGCGCAGAATCCCCTTCTGTTCGCGCGAGAGCCGTTGCGTGACGCCTTTCTCTCACAATGGTCCTGGGTGCCACGCCGTATGCCTGGGGCTATCACAGTCGAGGAAGCCGTACAGGTGGCCCAGGAAGCTCTGGGGCAGGGAGCACGCTTTCCCTTTCCTCAGTATCCGTTGGTAAAAGAATCCAATGAGCGCGTCACGGTTCGTTTTGATGAGCCGGTCAATGTGGTGCTGATTTTTGTGGAAGGGCTGGACAGGCGATATCTCGATCGAACCATTGACGTCTCGGCGGATTCGACACCGTCACTCGCTCCGGGTACGCCATCGAGCCAGTCCATTCGTCTCACACCCTTTCTCGACCGCTTGAAGGACGAGAGCCTCTACTTCGAAAACTTCTTCAGCAATGGGGTGGCCACGACCAGGGCCCTGTTCGCTACGTTCTGTTCTTACTACCCGCGTCAAGGAACAGCGGCTCTCAAGACCCGGTACGAGCAAGACTATTTGTGTGTCCCCTCTCTTCTTCGGAAGGGCGGGTTTAGAACGGAGATGGTCATCGGTCTGGATAGTGACATACCCGGAATACGGCCATTCATGGCAAGGAATGGTCTCGACCGATTTTACGGCGAGCGCGACTTCCCGGAGGGTGCCGAGCGGCTTGGCGTGGGTCTCACTGATGGCGCTCTTTTCGGCTTCATGCGAACGCGGATCGAAACGCTGCAGACCCGCGCAGAACCGTTTTTCTTAGCGGCGCTGACTTCCAGCATGCACCATCCGTTCACCATTCCACTGCGGCATCCGGAGGTGCGGGCTCTCCAACAACAGAGAGACCGTTACATTCCTGCGCTCCGCTACTTCGACCTCGAGTTTGAACGCTTCTTCACAGGACTGCAGCGAGACGGTCTACTCCGCAACACCATCGTCTTCGTACTGGGTGATCACGGTCGCCATGAACCGGTTGGGACGACGGACGTTGAGCGGCAAGGCGGTCGTTTTCTCGTGCCGTTGTTCATTTGGCTGGACGAGTCGCTTCGCACGCCGGACCGCTATCGCCCTCGCCATATCGAGAGAATCGCCAGCCAGGTTGACCTTGCACCGACGATCCTTGCTCTGAACGGGCTCATGCCGCGTGTCTCGGCGTTCATGGGCCGGGATCTTACCTGTCTGTTCGTGCGAGACTGTCTTCGCGATAATTTTGCCTACCTGAGCAGTGTCTATGACGATCTGATCGGTCTCGCTGATCAGGACGGACTCTGGCTCTACTCTTTTCGGAGGGGGTTGTTCCAGCAGGTGGATTTGCACCTGAAGAGGGGGACGTGGCACCCCGCAATCACGGCCACCGACGTCCCTCCACGCTCCCGTCGTCTGCTGGCGCTCTATCTCGCCGCTAACATGCTGCTTGAGAGGAATCAGATTTGGTCATGGAAAGATTTAGGTGGGGAACTCTAGAGTTGCACACCCCAGATGTCTTGACCGGCCTGCTGAAAAGAAGTAAAGAGGAGCCGCGCGTCAAGAGTCGCAGGTCGTGATGGAACCGCCGGCGATGGATCATAAGAATCGTGGTGCGTTGCGTTTGCTGCTTGAAGAGGGCGGGCCTGGTGTCTGCACGTTCGCCATCAACAACGCCTGCAACGCACGGTGCGGATTCTGCAATTTCGCCTTGGACAAGCTGCCGCGCGAGGATTGGATCTATGTCCCACGCCAAGGAGCGTTGGATGCGCTGGATATCTTGTATGCCCAGGGGGTCCGGTACTTGGTGATCACGGGTGGCGAGCCCACGATGCATCCCGACCTCGGTCTCATCGTCAAGCGTGGGTCGGATCTGGGCATGAAAGTGATGCTCGTCACGAACGGAGGTCTTCTGCGGCCGGAGCGGATCCGGGGCCTCGTCGCCGCCGGCATCTCCAGTTTCATCATCTCCATCGATGCTGCCACGGTCGAGAGTCACGAACGCAATCGTGGATTGCCCGGCGTATGCGAAAAAATTCGTGAGGCCAACCGACTCTTGAAAGAGCTGAATATCCACACCACCGCTTCAGTGACGATGAGCCGGCTGGTGGATTATGATGCCCTCCCGGATTTTCTGGAGTCATTGGGCTTCACCTCCGTGACGTTTTCATACCCCCTTCGCCAGTTGGGCTCGAGTTTTCTCGGATACTCGGACTCAAAGCTGGTGGACTTCACCAATGAAGAGCTCGACGCGGCCTTTGAGCGGATCAAGCTCCTCAAGAAGCGGTTTCTGGTCGTGAATCCGACTCCCTCGCTCGAGGAGATGCAGCGTTTTGTGAAACATCAGCCACAACGATTCCCGTGTCTGGGCGGGTTTCAGTACTTCCATCTTGATTGGCATCTTATGCTGTGGCGATGCCACTATTGGGAGAAGCCGATGTGCTCGATCTATGAGTTCGATGGCTCGCAGCGGATTCGTGACGGGTGCACGCGGTGCATGATCGACTGCTATCGTGACTCGAGCGTCATGCAGTACATCGGCGTCTCCGTCTATGACGCCTACCAAGCCCTCCGCGCCGGCAAGCTGGGTCAGGCTGCCAAGGCTATGACGCGCCCGGCGAATCTGGGTTCATTGCGCGCGATCCTCGAAGAACTTCCGTGGCTCCTGCGGTTCTGACAGCGAATGTCTCTCCCTAGCGGACGCCGCAAGCTGAGGTGCCTGATCTCCGCATTGTGGCTTTGTCTGTTCACTGGGCCTCTAGCCACCGCCGACTCCATCGCTTCAGACGAGCCGGCGTCCACACATCATCATGAGCACTCAGCGGTCACCCAGCACGGGCCCGTGTATGAGAAGCTCCCCCCATCCGGGTTGTCGCCGGAAGAGGATTTGGAATACTCTCGGTTCATGCACCATTCCTCGGGCGTGACTGTCTTGGTGATTGCGACACTGTTGCTGGTCGATCGGTTGACCGCTCACCGGCATCGGCTGCTCAGGGTCGGCAGCGGCTTGACTTGGCTCATGTTTGGGGCATTCCTTTTCGTCTTCAGCGACTTAGAAGCCTGGCCGATCGGTCCGGCTCGGTTTATCGAGAGTTTTTCTCTTTCCACGACCCACGAGTGGATC